>DASUPR010000452.1:0-5251 GCA_036281015.1 Pyrinomonadaceae bacterium | reverse complement strand
GTCTTCGCCTGTCTGCGCAGCCCTCGTCCGACAAAAAAGACAGCGTTCTCCGGCTTGGGAATCCGATACCTGCCCTGCCCGTCAGCTTCGATTGTCGAATGTATAGTCCAACCGGAAGGAAGCGAGAACTCGACCAGCACATCCGTTAGTTGCTGCGGCAACAAATCCGCCGGCACTAAAAACCCCGACTCGCCCCCTATCCAACTAACGTGAGCAACATCCGCAGCACTCGGCCGCGCAAGCTTAACAACGTACTCGATCGTCTCGGCGCCCACATTCGCCCGAAACTCGCCGCTCGTAATCTTCTTCACGCCGAGATCCGTTCCGCCCGCGCCGAAGGCATGAAACTGTTCGACCCGCTCCGCTAACCCCAACACTCCCGCGTACGCGTTTCGAAACGACCACTCGCGGCCCGGCGACAGCGACTCGACCCGAATCTTTATCTCGGCCCGCGAGGATACGGTGACCTTCACCTCCGGTCTCGCCGCACCCGTAATCGCGCCAAAGACACCAAAGCAAAGGCCCAAAACCACGATGCTGAATTGCGTTTTGCAGACGGCTCTCAGTACAATTCCTCCACCCCTTCGAATCTAACACAACAAGTACGGACCAGCATGTTTGCTTTAGCCAAAAACCAGGGCGCCACGTTTTCGCGTTGGCTAAACCTGTTGCTGGCCGTCTTTATTCTCTACGGCACGACCGTCGAGGCTGCTCACCGCCACGGCCGCATAGTGCCGGCGGAGAACGGCGCAAGCGCGCAGCTCGATAGCGAACACAGTAAAAACCTCGGCACTTCCAAGTCTGGTTGCACCGACTGTCTCATCTGCCAGTTACACCAGAACTTCACCACGACCCTCATCGCGCTACGTTTGGACGATCCGCCGGTTCAAGTACCGCAGCGAGTCGTCAGCGTGGTTCCGCAAGATCTGCTATCACAGATCACCAGCCCGCTCGCCGGGCGAGCACCACCGTCTATCTCCTAGTCCAATTCAATTCGTCAAACAACGCTCGATTTCACGAGCCGGGCCTAATTGGATCTCGGAGATCAACTATGAATCGCATTCTATTCGCACTTATTGTGCTGGCGTTAGCCAGCCTGCCCGTATTGGCCCAGTCAAGGGCCACACTGCGCGGCACAGTTACACTGGGCGACACGGACAAACCCGTTCACAACGTTCTAATCACCGTTCTACAACTCAAACGCACCGTCGACACCGACGATAACGGCAAATACGAGTTCACCGATCTGCCGCCGGGCAAATACGAGGTGCTCGCGCATATCGATCGCGTTCCGGACGTCGTGCAGAGTGTCGAATTAACCGCGGGCGGCGACGCAACGCTCGACTTTCAAATTCACCTGAGCAACCTGAACGAACAGGTAACGGTCACGGCCACCGGCTCCGAACAGTCAATCAGCAGCTCGATCCAGTCAGTCGACGTTCTAGGCTCAGTCGAGCTCGCGAAAAAGAGTCCGGTGTCACTCGGCGAAGCGCTCGACGGCGAACTCGGCGTCGCAAAACGCAGCTTCGGCCCCGGCACAGCACGACCTGTGATTCGCGGTTTCGACGGCGATCGCGTGCTCGTGCTCCAGGACGGCAATCGTATCGGTGGACTCGGTTTTGAATCAGGCGATCACGCCGAACCGATCGACGTTTTAACCGTTGAGAAAGTTGAAATCGTAAAAGGTCCTGCAACGCTGCTTTACGGCAGTAACGCCATCGGCGGCGTCGTCAACACCGTTTCCGGTCACGACTCACCGCACAGCGGGCTCAACGGTTACTTCACCGGGCTCGGCAGCACGAACAGCAACCAGGCGGGCGGCAGCACAGGTTTCGAATTCGGCACCGATCGCTGGCTCGTGTGGGGCAATGTCGGCGGCCAGCGCTCCGGCGATTACGACACGCCGATCGGCAAGGTGCAAAACTCCTTCTCGCGCGAAGCCAGCACCGCCGTCGGCTTTGGCTACTATCGAAACAAGGCGTTCTTCAGCGTCAATTACAACTACAACCAGCGACGCTACGGCATCCCGGTCGATCCAAACGAAACCGATCCGGAAGTCGTCGAATTAAATCCGCGGCGTCACAGCGTCGAAGTTCGCGGCGGCTTTCGCGAGAATCCTTCGTTCTTTCAAGCAGGCACGTTCTCGGTTCAGTACAACAACTACACCCACGCGGAACTCAATTCAGTAACCGGCGAAACCGGAACGCAGTTCAAAAACAACTCCTTCGTCTATCAGGGTCTTTTCGATCAACGAAAGGTCGGCAAGCTCTCGGGACGCTTCGGCTTTTGGGGCATGCACCGCGACTTCTCTGCTATCGGCGAGGAAGCACTCGCGCCGCCCACAAAACAAAACGCGTTTGCAGTGTTTGCGCTGCAGAATGTCGACTTCGAAAGAGTCGCGTTTCAGTTTGGCGCACGCGTCGAACACAACGGCTATAAACCTGAAGCCACCGAGTCGCGCGGCGTTCTTCCCGATCGCAGTTTCACCGGTTTGTCAGCCGCTGCCGGCATTCGTGTGAACACGTGGAAAGGCGGCGCACTCGTCGCGAACTACACACATTCGTATCGCGCGCCTTCGCTCGAGGAGTTGTACAACCTTGGACCACATCCGGGTAATCTCGCGTTCGAAATCGGTAACCCGAATCTCGTGCGCGAACGAAGCGACGGTCTCGACTTCGGCGTGCGCCATTCGTCCAAACGCCTGCGCTTCGAAGCAAACGGTTTTTACTACCACATCAACGACTTCGTCTTCCTTGCTCCGACCGGAGAAGTCGAGGATGGCCTGATCGTCGCGGACTACGAGCAGGGCACAACACGCTACACCGGAGCCGAAGCGCAGTTCAGCGCCGCGTTGCACCGGTTGGTCTGGCTCAATCTCGGTCTGGATTACGTCAACGCCAAGCTGACTGAAACCGACACGCCGTTGCCGCGCATCCCGCCTTTACGCGGACGCGCCGGAATCGAGTTCCGCTACAAAAACCTGTTGCTAAACCCGGAAATCGTGATGGCGAATCACCAGGACCGCCTTTTCCCGACCGAAACGCCGACCGCGGGTTACGCCATGGCCAATCTGTCGGGTTCTTACCTGATCGCCGAAAACCACCGGGCGCACATTATCGCGTTTAACTTCTTCAACATGGGCGACACGCTCTATCGCAACCATCTGTCGTTTATCAAGGAGTTTGCACCGGAAATGGGCCGGGGCTTCCGGCTGACCTACACATTGAGATTTTTCTGAAAAATCGAACTGGGTGCGCCAAAAGAGCGTATCCCAAGTTGTTTGACACGCTGGGCGGGGCATTTCTAGAATGAGGCTTGCTTCGCCCAGTCAATTCCGTTCTTGGCCCCAAACCCAGAGGATTTAACCGTGAGCCTGGTCAAGATCATCGTCATCACGATCATCGTGATTCTAAGCATCCTTCTCTTCGGTCGTTTTTTCGTCTAGCCGAACGGTTGATGCTGTCCCGCGTTTTCCCTGCTTGCCTGATAGCCGTTCTCCTCCTCGGCTCTCAGGCTGCGATTGCCGTTGCGCAAGATGCAGGTGATGAGGGCGATGTCGTACGCGTCAACACCGAATTACTCCTCTTCCCGATTCGCATTCGAGACAAGAAAGGCCAGGCCGTTCCGGGCCTGACTGAAGCCGACCTGACGCTGAAAGATCAGGATCGGGCAACAACCGGAATCTATTTTTCACCCGGCGCCGACCGCGTCGCACTGCTTTTTGCACTCGACCAGTCAGGCAGCCTGCGCGAGATCATCTCGCAGCAACAGGACGCGGCGTTGTCGTTGTTTTCGCGTTTCAGCGAACGTTCCAGCATCGCGGTGCTTCGTTTCAACGACACGTCTTCGCTCGCGACGCCGTTTACGAAAGACACCGCCGCCGCGCGTGCAGCGTTCACGTTCGCGGCCGTGCGCGACCGGCGAACCGCGATCTTCGACGCGGCCATGAGGTCCGTGCAGACGTTTGACACGTTGCCGCTCGTTCGCGGCGAACGCCGCATCGCGATTCTGATCAGCGACGGGCTCGACAACACGAGCAGAACAAGCGCCGAGCGCGTCATCAACACCGCAGTCGAAAAGCGTGTTTCGTTTTACGTTATTCACCTGCCGCTGTTCGAACCGCGCGATGGACGGCTCGAAGTGCGCCGCCCGAGCAAGGGTTTTCGGGAGCTCGCTGAGAAGACCGGTGGCAAGTATTTCCTCGTCGGCGATCGGAAGTCACCACTCGCGCCGCGCGACAATGACTTGAAGCCGATCTTTGACGCGATCGAAGAGGATTTGAAAAGTCAGTATCTTCTGGGTTTCTATATAGCCGATTCGGCGCGTGACAGTCGCAAGCATGTTTGGTCGGTGAGTTTGAAGCCGGAAGGCATCGAATACTCCGTCGGGCGTTTCGGATTTTCACGCACGCATAAATTCATGTTCAATCAGCCACCCAAATGAGTCTAATCAAACGCGCACTTATCAGTGTCTCCGACAAGACCGGAATCATCGACTTCGCTCGCGAGCTCAAGCAGTTCAACGTTGAGATCATCAGCACCGGCGGCACCGCCAAAGCTTTGCGCGACGCCGGCATCGACGTACGCGACATTTCAGACGTCACCGGCTTTCCCGAGATGATGGATGGACGCGTCAAAACTCTGCATCCACGCGTTCACGGCGGACTGCTCGCGCTGCGCGACAACGCGGAACACGTCGCCGCGATGGAACAACACGGCATCGAACCGATCGACCTGGTAGTCGTGAATCTTTATCCGTTTGCGGAAACGATCAGCCGCGACGGGGTCACGCGCGAGGAAGCGATCGAACAGATCGACATCGGTGGACCAGCAATGATCCGCTCCGCTGCAAAGAACGCAACCTCCGTCGCCGTGGTCGTCGATCCCACGCAGTATTCGCAGTTAATCCATGAACTGCACGAGAAGGGCGGCTCGCTTTCAATCCCCACCCTTCAGCGTCTCGCAGCAGAGGCTTTTCAGCACACAGCGAAATACGATTCAGTCGTGAGTTCGTACCTTGCGAATGAAAAAGACCAGTTCCCTTCTCAATTAACCTTAGCTCTCACTAAGATCTCGGATCTTAGGTACGGTGAGAACCCACATCAGGTCGCTTCGCTCTATCAAAACCAAATCGGCGGCGGAATAGCGAACGCAGCGATCCTGTCGGGCAAGGAAATGTCCTTCAACAACTACGTTGACGCCGACGCCGCGTGGCAACTCGTCTGCGACTTCCGCGACACCGCCTGCGCGAT
>DASUPR010000451.1:0-3467 GCA_036281015.1 Pyrinomonadaceae bacterium | reverse complement strand
TTTTTAGAAAGCTCGTAAAGGGCGTCGCTTCTTCACCCGGCGGCGGTTTGATCGCCGCGAGACTGCGCCGGTACTCAGGGACGCGCAGCAACACGTTGCGTAAAAAGCTCGTGCGGGTGGCGGCGCCGCGCAGATCGCCACTGTTCGCAGCTTGCGACACAGCGTTGACCTGTTCCTTCACTTCATCCGGCCACGCTGAAGATCGCGCCGTGATCCTGGCCACAGATGAATTAACAGTTGCTGGGTCGTTTCGTTTTGCCGCGACGCGGGTGAGTTCTACTAACGCGGCCAAATTGTCAGGCTGAGCGGAAAGGATCTGTTGAATCAGACGCTGGAACTCTTCGTCGTTTCCCTCGCGCTCGACTTCTTCCGCGAGCTTGTAGGTCGCGATCGAGTTTTTCGAATTCAACTCGACTGCCTTGCGCAGCGCCGTGATCGCTTCCGCGGTTTTGCCGCGACTGCTTTCGAGCAAGCCGACGAGGTAATAGATGTCGCTGTTGTCAGCCGCGAGCGAACGCGCCCGTTCGATTCGTTCCGCGGCGGCATCGAAGTTTCGCTGCCGCAACGCGAGCAAGCCCCAGTTGGCCCAACCGGCCGGCTCAGCAGGCGCGAGCTGCGTAAACTGCGCGAGCTTTTCGTCCGCCTGTACGTCGTGACCGACCTGCAGTGCGGCCAGTCCGATGTAAAACGTGCGCACAATCTCGTTGTATTGCGGCGACGAACTCGTCGGCAGCGTGCTTGTGGAACGGCAGGAGCTGAAGAGCAAAACCATCAGCAGTATAAAAATCCGTGCAATCTGTGGTTGACTTTGAAGCGTTCGCATTTATATTCGAGGCACTTATGCAGAAGTTCAAAACTGGTGTTTTACTGCTGGGCTTCCTGATTTGCTCTCTTACCGCCGCGTCATTAATAAAGCCAACGTCCGCTCATCGTCAAAACCCCGCCGCGAAAACGAGCGCGCGCGAAGACGCTTATCGCGCGAATAATCTGGGTGTTGCGCTGTTGGAGCAGTTCAAATTTAAAGAGGCGGCGGACGCATTCAAGCGCGCTTTACAGCTCGAGCCCGGCCTCGCTTTGGCGCGCATCAATCTCGGCATAGCACTCTTCCACGTGCCCGATCTCCCCGCGGCGCAACGCGAGTTGCAAGCGGCGAGCACGGCCGTGCCATCAGCGCCGCAACCGCCTTATTTGCTCGGTCTCGCGGCGAAAACACAAAACAAGCCGGAAGAAGCGATCGGCTATTTTCAAAAGGTCCTGCGCATCGACGCCAATGACGTCGGCGCGAATGTGAACCTCGGTCAACTCTACGCGCAGCAGCGCAAGTATGTGGATGCAGTCGCTGTTTTGCGCACCGCGATTGCCGCGGAACCTTACAACGCGACTGCACTTTACAACCTCGGCACCGCTTTGATTCGTTCCGGCCAGCGCGAAGAAGGGCAGAAAGTCATCGCACAGTTTCAGGAATTACGTCAACGCGGCAGCGGCACGACGCTCGGGACGAACTATCTCGAACAGGGGCGTTACGCGGAAGCTGTTGCGTCGACCGGCGCCGAGCCGGAGCTCGTCGACAAGCGCACGCCGGAAGTTGTTTTTGTTGATGCGACGGCGACTGTGTTACCGGCAAGTGGTAATTGGGCGCCGGCGGATGTACAGGACGGTGGCGCGCTCGTGCTCTTTGATTACGACGGCGACGGCGATCTCGATCTGCTCGAAGTCGCGGGCGGCAAACAGCGTCTCATGCGCAACGACGGCGGCAAGTTTGTCGATGTAACTTCAACATCGGGAGCGCTAGCCAAGACCGCAACCGGCATCGGCACAGCAGCCGTGGCCGGCGATTACGACAACGACGGCAAACCAGACCTCTTCATCCTTCGCTCAACCGGCAGCGCGCTCTATCACAACGACGGCAACGGCAGTTTCTCCGACGTAACAACCGCTTCAAAGGTCTCGATCGGTTCGTCTTCATCCCGATCTATGGCCTTCGTAGACGTGGACCACGATGGCGACCTGGATCTCTTCACTGGGGCCGTTCTCTTGCGCAACGACGGTGACAAGACGTTCTCCGACCAAACTGCCTCCGCAAAACTTAGCGACAAGATTGTCGCGCGCGCCGTTGTGCCAACAGATTTCGACAACCGCCGCGACATCGATCTGCTCGTAGCTTCAAACGAAAAAATCTCACTGTGGCGCAACCTGCGCGACGGCACATTTCGCGACGTAGCACAGGAAACAGGTCTCGGCGAGGTCAAGGGATCGACCAGCGTCGCCGCCGGTGATGTAAACAAAGACGGTTACACAGATTTCTTTTTCAACAGCGGCCAGCTCGCCGTCAGCAACGGCAAAGAACGCTTCCAACTCGCGCCCATTCCGGGCGACAGCAACGCGGCGCAATTCGTCGATTACGACAATGACGGATTGCTCGATCTGATTCTCGTTACAGGAACAAAGCTTCGCGTGATGCGCAACGCCGGCGACTCGTGGAACGACGTCACAAGCAAAGCGGCTCCCGAGATTGCAGCCGCCGCTGGTCAACGCACACGCATGCTCGCGTCAGGGGATCTCGACGGCGACGGCGACACGGATCTCATCTTCGGCGCACCCGGTGGCGGCTTGAGCGTTGCGCGTAACGACGGCGGCAACGCGAATCATTCGTTGCGTGTTGGACTCGCGGCGAAGGTGAGTAATCGCAGCGGCGTCGGCTCAAAGATCGAGATACGCGCCGGCAGTCTCGCGCAGAAACTCGAAACCTACTCCGCGTTTCCCGCGCCGGCGCCGTCGGACATCGTCTTCGGTATCGGCAAACGCACCGCCATCGACGCGGTGCGCGTGTTGTGGCCCGCGGGAATCGTTCAGGCCGAAACAGAAATCGCTACGAACAAAGCTCTCTCGCTCACCGAACTGGATCGCAAACCTTCGTCGTGTCCGTACCTGTACGTCTGGAACGGCACGACCTTCGAGTTCGTCACGGACTTCATGGGCGGCGGCGAGATGGGCCATCTCGATGCGCCCGGCGTTTACAACACGCCCGATCCGGATGAATACGTGCGCATCCCCAATGACCTGTTGAAAGAAAAGAACGGCAGGTTTGAGTTGCGCGTCACAAACGAGCTGGAAGAGGCGATCTTTTTCGACCGGATGCAACTCGTCGCGATTGCGCATCCGCAGGAGACAGAGGTGTATCCAAACGAAGGGCTCACCGTTCCGGCGCAACGTTTCAAGCTTTACACCACGCGCGATGCGAAGCCGCCGCTCGCAGCCGTCGACGACCACGGGCACGACGTCTTAGACAGGATTTTAAGAATGGATCGGGACTATCCGGACGACTTTAAAATCCATCAAATTCGTGGTTTCGCTGATGAACACACGTTGACGCTGCGGATACCGGATGGAAATAAAATTAGGCTGTTGTTGACCGGTTGGACTGATTACGCGTGGTCCAGCGACAATCTCGCGGCGTCGCAAAGCGG
>DASUPR010000450.1:0-5634 GCA_036281015.1 Pyrinomonadaceae bacterium | reverse complement strand
GCTTCCGCCTCGATCAACTCGTCAACACTTCCGTTTTTTTCACGAAGATCAATCACTTCCCACGAAAGCGAAGCATCCTCACACACGACCTGGACCGGCATCACCACACCCGGCAAGCGTCGAAACACTGTCCGCAACGCCTCATGCCGCGCAGAAACCTTCTCGAGCGCCTCGCGAAGAGCCTCTATTTTCAACTCGCCTTCAACCAACAGCACGAGCTGCGAATTGAACGCAGCAGTGCCACTGGTGTCCTGTTGCAGCTTCCACAAACGCCGCTGCTGCGGCGAGAGTCGAAAGCCTTCAACTACAGTTGTTGCCTGCATATGTGGAAGTCTCTGTGGCTCTGTGGTTGATTTCTACCACCGAGACACCGAGGCACAGAGTTAAGGAGGTTCTAAAGTTTGAAGTGCGAGTACGGCTCGGCCATGGCCACGGCGATCTGGCGCGGCGCGACGAAGGGTTCTCGGCCGTGGGCGCAGAGCATGTTGTCGAGCATGAGGATGTCGCCGGTCTGCCAGTCGAAGGCGACCTGCTCCTGCCGGTACGCTTCGTAAATCTGTTCGACGACCGCGGGCTCAATCACCGAACCATCGCCGTAGAACGTATTGAACGGAAGATCGAAGTCGTCAACTCCTGCGCGCAACGACTCGCGCGCCGTCTTCTCGAGACTGTGAATGTTGAAGAACACCGCGTGGTTGAACCAAACCGTTTCGCCAGTGCGGGGATGCTGCCTCACCGCAGGTCGAGTCTGTTTCGTGCGCAGCCGGTTCTCATCTTTCCACTCAAATTCGATCGCGTCGCGACGGCAATGCTCTTCCACGACCTGCTTGTCGTCAGTTTGAAACGCCTCCTGCCACGACAGCCCGAGCATGTCGCCGTAGTTGCGCACGTACATCACCTGCTTCTCAACAAACTTCTGCACCACCGGCGCCGGCAGACGCCGGTAGATTCGCCTGCTGTCGGCGATCGGCGTGCGGCCACCCTGCTGTGCCGGACGCACGCAGAAGAACCAGATCTTCATGGGCCAATTGAGTGTGTACGACTGCTCGTTGTGCAGCAGTATGTGCTGGTCAGCGGGATGATCGGTCGAAGTGTAGATGTTGCCGCTCAGCGCGTGACGCGGTGAAGATCGTTCGCCGTAAGACATCAACGACGAAGCGATCGCCGTGGTGAACTGTTCGAATGTGTTCAGCGATTGACCGTTGAACCCGCGGAACAGCAGCGCCCCGTGTTGTTGCAAGCGGCTGTCGAGCAGCTCGCGGTTCTGCGTGGCCCAGTTGATCAGGTCAACACCTTCAACCTCCGGCTGAAACACAACCGGCCACGGCATCTGTTCGCTCAACCGCGACTCGCCCACGATGTTGCGCTCCGACAGCTTCACCGTTTTCGGCTTCACGCTGAGCAGTTTCTTCAACTTCGACTCGCGCCGTTCTTCTTTGTGCTCCACCTTTTGTGCCTGTTCTTCCTCAGTCAACATCTGAAGCGCGCTGAGCCGCGCGTCGGCGTCAGTGACGATCGAGCGCAACAGCGTTTCGTAGTGACCCATCATGCGATCGATTGTCGAACCGTCAAACAAATCCGTGCTGTAACGCACCGAACCGCGAATCTCGCCGTTGGGCGTCTGATTCAATGCCAGCGTGATGTCGAAAGCGGTGGTCGCTTCCGTCATCTCGATCGGCTGGATCGCGAGGTCGCCGATCTCGAGCGCGGGCATCGGATTATTTTGGAAGATGAACATCACCTGGAACAGCGGATTGCGGCTGAGGTCGCGTTCGGGAGCAAGCTCCTCGACGAGTTTCTCAAACGGCATGTCCTGGTGCGCGTACGCGCCGAGTGTCACTTCGCGAACATGGCCCAAGAGCTCGCGGAATGTCGGATTGCCGGCGAGACTGGTTCGCAGCACGAGCTGATTGGCGAAGAAACCGATGAGAGGCTCGATCTCGCTGCGGTTGCGGTTCGCGATGTCGGTTCCGACGACGACGTCGTCCTGGTTGCTATAACGATTCAGCAGGACCTTGAAAGCCGCGAGCATGAGCATGTAGAGCGTCACGCCTTCGCGGCGGCTGAACGAACCCAGCGAATCCGCAAGATCGGCAGGCAACGTAAAGAAGCGCCGCGCGCCACGAAAACTCTGCACCGGCGGACGCGGACGATCTGTCGGCAGTTCGAGATTCGCAATCTGTCCGAGTTGCTTCTTCCAGTAGGTGATCTGGTTGTCGAGAACGTCGCCCGTGAGCCATTCGCGTTGCCAGTGTGCAAAGTCTGCGTACTGCACCGAGAGCTCGGGAAGCGGCGACTCTTCATCCGCCGCAAACGCCTGGTAAAGCGAGGCGAGTTCCTGCGTGATCACACCGAGCGACCAGCCATCCGAGATGATGTGATGCATCGTCAGCAACAGCGCGTGTTCGGTTTCTGCCAACTGCAAGAGCCGGAACTGCACGAGCGGCAACTTCGCGAGGTCAAACGAGTGGCGCGCTTCTTCCGCAAAAACCTCTTCAATCGTTCTACCGTGCTCACACGTCAACGAGACTGAGTGTTCCGGCGCGACGATCTGAACTGGCAAGCCGTCGCTGATCGCGAAGCTCGTCCGCAGAATCTCGTGCCGGCGAATGATCTCGTTGAGAGCTTTCTCGAGCGCCAAGTAGTTCAATTTGCCGACGAGCCGCACCGCCACCTGGATGTTGTAAACCGTGTTGCCTGACGACAGCTTGTCGATAAACCAGAGCCTTTGCTGCGCAAACGAAAGCGGCAACTTCCCTGCTCGATCCACGCGCTCAATCGCCGTCAACGTTCCACCAGCCTGAGACTGCAAAGCCGCATCAACACTCTGCGCCAGCTCGGCGATCGTCGGACTCTCAAACAACGCGCGCAGCGGCAACTCAACTTTGAACGTCTCGCGCACGCGCGAAACAACCTGCGTCGCCAACAACGAATGGCCGCCAAGGTCGAAGAAGTTGTCGTGCAAACCAACTCTGCGCAAACGCAGGATCTGCGCCCAGATGTTCGTCAACAACTCTTCCGTCGGCGTGCGCGGCGCTGCCGCATCCTCAGCAATCTCCACCGGCGCAGGCACCGGCAACGCGCGCCGATCGATCTTGCCGTTATCAGTCAGCGGCAGCTCGTCCAGCATCACAACAAACGACGGCACCATGTAATCCGGCAGTTGTTCGCGCAGCGACGATCGCAAATCATTGCTCGTCACAACCGCAGCGCCGTCTGCGGGAACGACATACGCAACGAGACACTGATCGCCCGGCAGTTGTTCCCAGCAATTCACGACCGCTTCACGCACACCCGCAGTCTCACGCAACGCCGTTTCGATCTCGCCCAACTCGATGCGATGCCCGCGTATCTTCACCTGACTTCCGCTGCGGCCGAGAAACTCGATCTCGCCATTCGGCAAATAGCGCGCGAGATCGCCCGTTCGATACAGACGCGCGCCGGCGCTGCCGCTCAACGCATCCGGCACAAACAGTTCAGCGGAGAGCTCAGGCCGATTGAGATAGCCTCGCGCCAGGCTATCCCCACCGACCCAAAGCTCTCCGATGACGCCGACCGGCACGGGCTCGCCGCGCTGGTCCACGATGTAAATGCCGACATTGCTGATCGGTCTGCCGAGTGTGGGCGCCGTGCCCGGTGCTCCACCTTCGCGACTGACCAAACCCGACGTGCTCACGACCGCGTTTTCGGTTGGTCCATAGTTGTTGACGACTGCGAACGGCAACGACGACGTGGGCCACGTGTGCAGCCTGTCGCCGCCCGTCAGCAACGTTCGTAGTTTTGTTTCGGAGGACCACTCCAGGGCAAGCATCGGTTCCGCAACGGGAGTAGGCACAAAACTGACGGTAACCGCACGCTGAGTGATCCAATCGCGCAACCCTTCAGGAGATGAGCGCAGATCGTCGGGGGGTAAGTCGAGTGACGCACCGCGGCTCATGTAGGGCCACAGTTCCCACACCGACGCATCGAAACTCACCCCCGCAAGAAGGGTTGCGCGATCGGAAGCTGAGATATTGAAGACCGAGTTATGCCAGGAGACGAGGTTGAGTAGCGCGCCGTGTGAGACGGCGACGCCTTTCGGACGGCCAGTCGAGCCCGAGGTGTAGATCACGTACGCGAGATTGTCGAGATCGATGTTCGTCGTTTCATGATCGACTGGCAATTCCTTCGCGACCAGTTCGTTGATGGATTCGCGTGTGAGCAGGACCGACGCGCCCGAATCCTCAAACATGAAATTCAGCCGCTCGCGCGGGTAGTGCGGATCGAGTGGCAGATAAGCGGCGCCGGCCTTGAGCACGCCGAGCACGCCGACAAACATTTCCAGCGAGCGGTCAGTGCTGATCGCGACGATGCTTTCACGTCCGACACCAAGCTGACGAAGTTGATGCGCCAACGAATTCGCCTGTGAGTTCAGCTCGCCGTAAGTCAACGTCTGGTCGTCACAGTAAACAGCCACGGCGTTCGGGGTTGTTTGCGCATGCTGCTCAAACTGCTGATGAACACAGAGTGAAGTTTCCGGCGGCGCTGCGGTTTCGTTCCATTCAACCAGCAACTGCTCGCGCTCCGTGGCGGTCAACAATTGCAGATCGCCAAGCTTTGTCTGCTTAGCGTTGACGACATCCTCGAGCAATTGTTCGTAGTGACCGAGGAGGCGCGTCATCGTCGCGGCATCGAAGAGGTCCGTGTTGTATTCCAACGTACCAACCAGACCCTCGGCCTTTTCTTCAAACGACAACGAGAAGTCGAACTTCGCAGTCTTGACCGTTGCTTCCACGGAATTCACCGTTAATCCGCTCAACTCGAGGGCCGGCATCGGCACGTTTTGCAACGCAAACATCACCTGGAAGATCGGTGTGTGACTGAGACTTCGTTCGGGTTGTAACTCTTCGACGAGTTTCTCAAAGGGCAGATCCTGTCGCGCCTGACCTTCGAGCACCGCGCTGCGCACCTGGGCCAACAACTCGCCGAAGCTCATATCGGCAGTCAACTGCGTGCGAATCGCCTGCGTGTTGACGAAGAAACCGATCAGGCTCTCGATGTCCGTGCGATTGCGTCCCGCGACAGGCGTGCCGACGACGATGTCTGACTGACCCGAATAACGAAACAGCAGCGTCTTGAAGACTGCCAACAGCGTCATGAACAGCGTCGCGCCCTGCCGGCGGCTCAGAATCTTGAGCGATTCAGCTAAAGCTCCGTTCAGGACGAGCGTCTGACTCTCGCCCTGAAACTTCTGCACCGCCGGACGTGGACGATCGGTCGGGAAGTTGAGCAATGCGGGCGCGCCTGCGAGATGCTGTTGCCAGTAAGCCATCTGCGTCGCGAGCACGTCGCCCTGGAACCAGATCTGCTGCCAACGCGCGAAGTCGGCATACTGAACCGGGAGTCCAGGTAGTAACGGCTGCTGTTCGTCGACGAAGGATGCATACAGCGCGCTGAGTTCGCGAATGAAGATACCGACGGACCACGCGTCGCTGACGATGTGATGCATCGTGATCAAAAGCGCGTGTTCTTCGTCACTCAACTGCAAAAGCGTTGTTCGCAACAAGCCGCCGGTCGCGAGATCGAATGGCGTTTGCGCGTCTTCAGCCGCGCGTCTCGCGACTTCCTGTTCGCGATCATCAGTTTCGCGAAGAT
>DASUPR010000449.1:0-3884 GCA_036281015.1 Pyrinomonadaceae bacterium | reverse complement strand
CGCAACGCTTTCACAAAGAAGCGCCAGAACTCGCGGCGCTCTGCGTCGAGCACGCCGAGCTTGATCGCGATGCGCAGAAACGCTGTGACCGCTTTGACGCCGTGATACTGGTGTGCCTCGGGCACGTCCTGCGGTGTGCGTTGCAGCGAATCGAGCGCGCGGCGGTAGTACTCGCTCGGTTTGTAGATCGTGCGCATGATGCGCTGGTAACCGGCTTGAAGTTTTTCCGCGTCCATTCGCGGAATGAAATTCAACGACGACAACGTGTTGTTGCCGGTAGCGTCATTGCCGAGCAGACGTCCTTCGCGCTCGAGCCGCCGCCACAGTTGCGTGTCGGGCAGCGCGTTGAGCATGCCGACCATGGCCATCGGAATCGCACTCTGGCGAATGAACTCAATCTGCCGTTCGAAAATGTCGTCCGGATCGTTATCGAAGCCGACGATGAAACCGGCCATCACTTCCATGCCGTGTGCTTGTATCTTGCGCACGGAGTCGAGCAGGTTGCCGCGGTTCTGCGGCTTTTGCGCTTCTACGAGACTCTCTGCAACAGGAGTTTCGATGCCGAGAAACACGCGGCGAAAACCCGCGTCCTTCATCGACACCAACAGATCGTCATCATCAGCCAGGTTCACACTCGCTTCAGTCAGGAGCGAGAACGGCATTCCGTTTTTTTTCTGCCACGCGACCATGTCGGGCATCAGTTGCCGCACGTTCTTCTTATTGCCGATGAAGTTGTCGTCGACGATGAACAGCGGCCCGCGCCAGCCGAGACGTTTCAACGCCTCAAACTCGGCGAGCATCTGTTGATTGCTCTTGGTGCGCGGCACGCGGCCGTAGATCTCGATGATGTCGCAAAACTCGCACGAGAACGGACAGCCACGCGAGTACTGCACAGACATGCAACTGTACTTCTTCATATTCGCGAGGCCGAAATCCGGAACGGGCGTGATCGACATCGGCGGACGCTGCGGTGCTTTGTACACGCGCTGTGCTTCGCCGCGTTCGAGGTCTTCGAAGAATTGCGGCAGCGTAGTTTCTGCTTCGCCCTGAAAGATGTGATCCGCATGCGGGAGCTCTTCGATCGTGCTGGTGACGTATGGACCACCGAGTACGACCAGCTTACCGAGCTTCTTCGCGCGCGCGGTCACTTCATGCAGCGATTCCTTCTGCGCCAGCATGCCGGTGATGAAGACCATGTCGGCCCACTCGAGTTGTGACGTTTTGAGTTGTTCGACGTTCAGGTCAACGAGCCGTCGTTCGCATGAACGCGGCAGCAAACTTGAAACCGTCAACAGGCCGAGCGGCGGAAATACGGACCGCTTGCCTTCGAATGGCAACGCATACCGGAAGCTCCAATAGGTGTCGGGAAACTCCGGGTTCACTAGTAGGATTTTCATTTTGGTTGGTAAACCATACTGTATCAACTGTCACTCGGCCAAGTGTTGTGCTATAAATTCCACAATTCGTCCCACACGAGCAGCCATTTTAATTGTAGAAAACGACTTGTATTAGAAAGGCACACTCACTATGAACACACTGCTTTCACGCGCACTCGCCAGCCTACTCATCGTTCTGTTTTCGTTGTCGCCTGTTTGGGCCACCTGTGGCGGCGGCGGTGGCGGTGGCACCGGCGGAGTCGGCGGCGGCGGCCGCAATACGGGGCCGGAACCGACTGTTTACAAAGTGCCGTGGAATATGTGGGACGCTCGCAAAGCACCGCAGAAAGGTCTCGTGCTTTACTGGTTCCCGGCGAATAACGCCGAAGTCGAAAAATCGAGTCTACGCACGTCGCGCATGCTCACGCTTTACTCAGCACAATGCGTCACGATGACGGTCGCCGACGCAAAGACGCCGGAACTGCAAAAGATCATTGGCGACTCAGCGCTGCCGGTCGCAGTGCTTACCACTATCGACGGATCGCCAATCAAGAAGATCGAGAACACCGGCGGCAAACTCAAAGCGGAGCAGGTCGAGAAAGTCGTCGAAGCCGAGATGAAGCAACGCGAAACGGCGCTCGACGAACAGTTGAAAGGCGGTAAAGAGAAAGCGAAAGCCGGCGACAAAGACGGCGCGATCGCGATGCTCAAACCCGTCGCCGAAGAAAGCTGTCTTTTCCCCAAGAAGGCAAAGTCAGCAGCACAGGAACTGAAGAAACTCGGCGTTGCGGAGATCGGCAGCATTCCGAGTGTGACGCCGATTTTCGATCGCGTGCAAAGCGCACGGATTGAAAAGGTGTTGCAGCGGGGTCTGGTCGCAGAGAATGCCGAACGCTATATGACCGCGTTGAGACTTTACACGCAGGCTCATCGCATGGACCCGGCCGACCCGACGCCGCTTCGTTACCTCGGCGAACTCTATCGCCATCACACCGGCGAATGGGACAAGGCGCGCGACGTGTTCAATAAGATACTGAACATGCCGGCCGATCCGGTCGCGCGTGCCGTTGCGCTGCACGGCCTTGGCAAGATGACGATTCACGACGGCGAGTTCAAAAAAGGACTCGGCCTGATGGAACAGGCTGCCGAAGAGTTTCCGTTGGCACTGACGTATCGCAATCTCGCGGTCTACTGGAACTCGGAAGGCGATCTGGAAAAAGGCAACTTCTACACGCAGAAAGCACTCGCCATGGATCCGAAAGATCCTTACAACCTCGTGTTCGCGGCGGTGTTCATGGCCGCTTCCGGACGCGGCGAAGAAGCTTTGAAGATCGCGCGTGCGAATCGCAACCTGCTTCCTGCTTCGTACAATCTGGCCGCGATCTACGCGCAGACTGGACACAAACGCCAGGCGCTCGCGCTGTTGCAACGTCACTTCTTCCGCTATGAACGTTACCA
This sequence comes from Pyrinomonadaceae bacterium, assembly GCA_036281015.1. Taxonomy (GTDB): domain Bacteria; phylum Acidobacteriota; class Blastocatellia; order Pyrinomonadales; family Pyrinomonadaceae; genus PSRF01. Next base: position 1,050 of record DASUPR010000449.1, on the reverse strand, counting down.
GGCGGTGCGTGAGAAGGAGATGATGGAAGCGCGCGTCGATGCGGTGTTTGATTCGCTACGTCAGGATTCAGAATTTCTTGCGCTCACCAGCGGCGCCGACGGCAAACTGCCGATGCCGATGCGACCCATCACGGGCACCATGAACCACCGATAATCTTTCGGCTCTGGACCTCCTCTCACGGGGGAGGTCCAGATTTTTCTAAAATGAAATTGAAAATGGATTTCATCTAGGCTATACTGCGGCGCGTTATGCTGAACTCATTCATTATCGTCCTCCGTGAAGGCTTCGAGTCGTTCCTGCTCGTCGCCGTCATACTCGCTTATCTCCGCAAATCAGGTCAGAAGTGGTTGAGCACGCCCGTTTACGTCGCCATTGCCGCGGCACTCGCGGCGAGCGGCGCCATTGCCTATGTCCTGAACACCGGCGTTGACGAGGGTGTTGTGAATGGAATGTTCGGCGAGACGATTGGCGGTTATGTGAATCAGTTCTTTGCAAACGAGGCTTTGCGTGAGGCGGTGCTCGGAGCTGTGGCGGTGGTGATGGTCGGCACGCTCGTCATTCACATGTGGCGCAGCGGACCGAAGATTCAGCAACAGATGCGCGAACGATTGAGTGAAGTGTCTTCGAGGAGCTCGCGCGTTGCGGCCGTGCTTGGTGTTTTCTTGTTTACGTTCCTCATGATCGTGCGTGAGGGAATGGAAACGGCACTGTTGCTGATGCAGGTTAAAGATCCGAACCTCATCCAGGGGGCTCTGCTCGGGCTAGCTGCGGCGATTGCTTTCGCAATCGGATGGGCCAAGTTTGGTCATCTGATCAATGTGCGGCGCTTCTTCCAGGTGACGAGTATTTTCCTGCTGCTGTTCATGGTCCAGGTGGCAATCTACTCGTTCCACGAGTTCACTGAAACCGGCTTACTCCCAAACAGCGAGTTTCTCCACGTAGCGACCGAGAAGTTTTCGCCTGACGGTGTTTATGGCAAGTGGTTTTCGCCGATCATGATCGGCATCTGCGCGCTGTGGCTTTTCGGTGCGTGGCTGTTGGACCGGACG
>DASUPR010000448.1:0-10319 GCA_036281015.1 Pyrinomonadaceae bacterium | reverse complement strand
ATGCGACCTCGTGGTCGCGGCTGAGAGTGCGAAGTTCAACCAGGCGTTCATCAAGATCGGCCTGGTCCCGGATTGTGGTGGAACTTTTATACTGCCGCGGCTCGTAGGATGGAAACGCGCTGCGGAAATGATGTTCACGGGCGATCTGATCACGGCCCAGCGCGCTGCTGAAATGGGAATGATTAACTCAGTTGCTGCCGACGGTGAATTGATGAGCCAGGTGATGGCCATGGCGGAGAAACTCGCCAACGCGCCGACCGCCGCGATCGGGCAAATTAAGAAGCTGCTCGAAGCAAGCGCGACGAATGACTACGGCAGTCAACTCGATCTCGAGCGCCAAAATCAGATCGAAGCAGGGAAGACGAAGGATTTTGCAGAAGGTGTTGCAGCATTTTTAGAGAAACGGCCGCCGCGATTTGTTGGTAGTTGAACGTTCCCGAAGAACGAACGCAGATCGCGAGCCGCCTTAAGTTCAGGCGGCTTTTTTAGTGAACTGAAATGGATTCGCTGACTTACATACAACTCCTCCGCCACAATCACTCGTTTCGACGATTGTGGATCGGACAGGTCATCTCCGAACTCGGCAACTGGTTCAACTTCATTGCCGTGCTGGGATTGGTCCGTGTTGTATCGAATGCGGCGCCGGAAGTTACGACGATCGTGCTCATCGCGCGGCTCGTGCCGTTCACTTTGTTTGCTCCGCTTGCCGGCGCTTTCGTCGATCGCTGGTCGCGTCGAACGGTCATGATCGTGACCGACTTCTTGCGTGTGATCGTCGCGCTTGGACCTTTGCTGATCCGTGGACCACAGGATTTGTGGATCGCGTATGTGTGCACGGTGTTGCTCTCGGTCTTCGGCACGTTCTTCGAGGCCGCGAAGAATGCAGCCGTGCCAAACATCACGGGCGAACGTGATCTGCTCGCGGGCAATGCGCTGATGTTCTCGTCGCGCTTTTTGCTGATGGCGCTGGGAGCAGCTTTGGGCGGTTGGACCGCGGCATACGTCGGTTATTCGGCTGCGTTCATCATCAACGCGATCTCGTTTCTTGCTTCAGCGTATTCGGTGTGGCTGGTGCCTGAAGAAGAGACACGCAAGCAGGGTGTCGAAGTCGTGCAGGCGCAGCCGGCGAGTCTCTACAGGGGTTACTGGTCCGACATACGTGAAGGCTGGTCGTACATCGTTACGCATGCGCCTGTTGCCGCGATTCTTGCGATCAACATCATCTGGGCCATCGGCGGCGGCGCGAGTAATCTGATTGCGGATCGTTTGGGCGCGTTGGTCTTTGCCGGCCAGAGCGGGATCAAACCCGATTCGGCCGTGGCGGCGTTGTACTTTGCCGCCGGCATGGGATTGTTTCTGGGGATGCTGATCGCGCGCCGCGTCGGCATCTACTTTGAAATGAAGCAACGCACCGTCGGGTTCATCGGATGGGCGCTGTTGATTCAGGGAATCCTGTTTGGCCTGTCAGGCGTGATGCCGACATTGTGGTCGTCGTGTGCGCTGTTGCTGGTTTCGCGTTTGTTGCTGGGTGCGGAGTTTGCGGTGCAGGAAACGCTGCTGATGCGTTTGGTGCGTGACGATCTGCGCGGGCGAGTTTCGACCACGGATCGTGCCGGTGAGATGTTGATCTGGGCGCTATCGACCGGCGCCGCGGGTTGGTCGCTGCATTGGATCTCGGCGCGAACGCTGACCGTGATTGCGGGTCTGCTTTCCGGCACGGCGGGAATCGTGTGGCTGATTCTGTTTGCGAGTGGAAAGGTGCGCCTGCCTCGAAGGCTCCGTTGATCTGCCGGGATTCACTGTTACAATCCGACAGATGCGCGTTAGACCAGGCCGTAGAAAATCCGTTGCGTTCTTCATCACGTTGGGCGTGTGTCTGATCGCGCTGGCGGTGGCGTTGAGCGTCGGCTGGATCATTCTGAACTGGCGCGAGGTCGCGTTACTCGTTTTAGGAATCGTCTTTTTCAACCTGCTGATCTTCGGGCTGGTGCTGAACACGACGTTTTTGATTCGCGAGATACGGCGCAACGAGCAGCACGACGCGTTTATCAATGCCGTCACGCATGAACTGAAAACGCCGGTGGCGTCGATCCGGCTTTATCTCGAGACGCTCAAGACGCGCGATGTCGACGAACAACAGCGGCAGGAGTTCTACAACATCATGCTTGCTGATAGCGATCGGCTGTTGAAGACGGTCGAGCAGGTGTTGCGCGCGAGCAGAACGCGGCATCGCGGGCGGCACATTGCGAAGCAGGCGATCAATCTCGGCGAGATGGTGCGTGAGTGTTTGGAACTGGCGCGCGTGCAGTACGGGTTGAATGAAACGCATTTGATGTACACGGAGTCGCCGGAAGCGAGTAACGCGCGCGTGTCTGGTGATATTGACGAGCTGCGCGCGGCGTTTGCGAACCTGCTTGATAACGCGGTGAAGTATTCGGATGAAGACGTGCGTGTGGTGGTTTCGGTTTCGGCGGCTGATGACAAGCGCGTGACGGTGCGCGTGGCTGACCAGGGGATCGGAATTCCGCAGTCGCAACTGAAGCGTATCTTCAGGAGGTTTTATCGTGTGCCCGGGCGGTTCATGGCGCGGGTCAAAGGAACGGGATTGGGATTGTTTATCGTGAAGTCAGTGGTGAAGAAACATGGCGGACGCGTTTATGCGGAGAGCGCCGGACCGGGACACGGAAGCACGTTCACCGTCCAACTCCCGCGCGTGTGAGCCACGGAAAATACGGATATTTATAGATCGAGATGAGCGCAGTTCTGATAGTTGAAGACGAGAAGCACCTGGCGGATGGGCTCCGTTACAACCTCAAGGCAGAAGGGTATGAGGTTGATGTGGCGGGTAGCGCGGAGGAGGCGTTTCCTTTGCTCGCGGACGGCGCGGCGTATGACGTCGTCGTGCTCGACGTGATGTTGCCGGGCATGGACGGCTTCGCGCTCGCTTCGCAGTTGCGTGCGCAGGGATACTTCGTTCCGATCCTGATGTTGACCGCGCGCGGGCAGGCCGAGGATGTGTTGCGCGGTTTTGAAGCGGGCGCCGATGACTATTTGCCCAAACCGTTCGAACTGTCGGTGTTGCTGGCGCGAATCAATGCGTTGCTGCGCCGGCGCGAGTGGTTTCGAAAGGATCTGAGCAAGAACGACGCTAATGTCGTAGCCGTCGGCAACAAGACGATCGACTTCGAGGCGTTGGAGCTGCGTTCGGAAGATCAAACAGTGCAACTCACGCTGATGGAAGCGGAACTGTTGCGCTACCTGATCGATCACGAAGGAAAGAACGTCTCGCGCAGCGCGATACTCGAAGAGGTTTGGGGACTGCGCGAAGACACCGACACGCGCGCAATTGATAATTTTATCGTTCGGCTACGGAAGTATCTGGAAGACGAACCCTCACGCCCGCGTCATTTGTTAACCGTCCGCGGCGTCGGCTACCGGTTTGTTCGCTAGGAGTTCGCGACGATCATCGACGCGCGCACGCCGAGCATGTCCGAGAAGTCTTTGGAGTAGATCTGCGCCACCTTCCGCACACGGCTCACTTTCTCGACCAGTTCATCATTCGAAATAAAACCGTTCTCCGTGTGAGCGATGGCCCAGATGGGAATGTGTTGCGCACTGCGCAGCAGGTCTTCGACAAAACCGAGGTACTGCTGTTTGCTCTGCACGGGCGACCCAAGCCGTGACTGCCGCCCGCGTTCGAAGTCGATCCAGAAATCGTCACTGCCGCGCAGCCATTCTTCGCGCCACGTGACGAGCGGATCTCTCGCAATCGACGTTTGTGTCACGGGAACAGGCAGGCGCAGGAAGAGCAGATCCGTGTGCTGCCGTTCGGCGACGAAGTTGCGCACGTCCTGGTTCGTGCTTTGGTTGCGCATGCCGTTGTCCTGTGGCTCGGGCAAACAGTCGAGCATGCGGCGGAATGTGTCTGACAGTGAGAGCGGCTTGCGCAGTGTGCGAGTCTCTTCGTTGAACGAGAGCACGTAATCGCCGGTCATCATGCCGGCTGTTAGTGCGAGCGCTTGCTTGTAAGGATCGAGCTGTTGCGCGTTCAGGTGGAGATTATCAAACCACCAGGCGTCGGTTTCGTTGAACCACTTGAGCAGCGACGGGTTGTTGAGTCTTTCCCAGGGAACGTAAGCATCGTCGGTTAGCGCGTGAATCTCTTCTTCGTTGAGCTTGTCGACGGTATTTTCGATGAGCGCGAGTGCTTTTGTGTGCGACCAGATCATCGGATCGTTCGCAGCCACGCGAACTTTCGAGCGCTTGAGTTGCACGGCGAGCTCCGGTTCGCCGGTGAACGGCAACGCCACGGAGCTGAACTTGAAACGGCGCAGCACGCCGAGTTCAAACGCCAACCAGCCATTTGGAAATTGCAGCATAGAGGTCTACTTCGCAGCCATCTCCGGTAAATGATCCATCGCGAGAAACATTTTGACCACCGCCGGATCGAATTCAATTCCCGCACGATCCTCAATCTCACGTCGCGCTTCCGCTTCACGCCACGCACGGCGAAACGGACGATCATCGGTGAGCGCGGCGTAGGTGTCAGCCACACGCAGGATGCGCGCGGCGAGCGGAATCTCTTCGCGACGCAACGCGTCGGGATAGCCGGCGCCGTTCCACCATTCGTGATGCCAGCGCACCAACAGTTGCGCGGCGCGATCGGCGCCGACGCGCGAAGCCTCGCGTTCGCCAATCACCGGATGCCGCGAAAGATCGATCCGCTCTTCGAGTGTCAACGGCCGCGACGCCTGGATGTAATCGCGTTCCATCGCCACTTCGCCGAGGTCGTGCAACAGCGCCGCCGCGTGCAGCGACCCGCGATCGTGACGCGCCAGATGAAACATCAGCGCTATCTCGTCGGCGATCGCCGCGACGCGTTGCGCATGCGGATGATCGTAGCGTTCGAAACGATCGGCCGTCTTCGCGAGCTCTGCAAAAGCTTCAGCGGCTGCTTTGTCGATCAATTCTGTTTGTTGGAGTGCGACCATGACGCCCAATTTCATCACACTGATTTCAACGCACGCAACAGGTCCCTGGCCTTTTGATTGTTTGGATCGATGCCGAGGGCGCGTTCGGCCTCGCCGCGCGCACGCAGCATGAGACCTAAATCTCGGTACAACTCCGCGAGCATCACACGATATTCGGCGTTCTTTGGATCGAGTTTTATGGCTGCTTGTAACTCAGCTTCTGCGGTGCGCCGCGTGTGCTCGTGTTCCGCCAACAGCCGTCCGTAAAAGGCGCGATATCGGGCTTCTTTCGGAGCCGCGTTCGCAGCAGCGGCGAAGAGTCCGATGGCCACCTTGCGTTCACCGGTTTCGAGTGCCGCGAGCGCTTCTTTGAACTGCGCTTCGGCGCGCTCGGCTGCGGAACGTGCGGGTTGCGGCGGCATGTCGGGAGTTGTTGGCGTGGTCACAACCGGCGCTTCGGTTTTCGGTTTTACGGTTGCGTCCGCGACTTGTTGAGCCCTCTGACGTGCGGCGAGTTTTGCATCGTAGTTTGCTCGGAGACGATCGTCGCGCAGCGTGTCGTACGCTTGGGTGATACGCGCGAACGCGGATTCGGTGCGCGCCAGTATTGAAGGATCGGCCCGGCGGAATCGATCCGGATGGTAACGCCGCGCGAGCTCGTAGTATTTGATCTTCATCTGCGCCGGTGATGATTGTCTGGTTACGTCGAGCACGTCGTAATGCGTTTGAGCCTGCTGAAGTCTTTCGAGAAAGCTTTCGACGTCTTCTTCCGGTTTTTGTTCCGGCGGTGGTGGAGGCGGCGCTGGTGGCGCTGGTTTTTCCGGTTCGGGTTGGCCTGCGACACGCTGGCCGCGGATGTGTTCGTTCCAGTGCTCGCGTTCCAGCAAACCGGCAAGCGCGAGCGAATAAATTACGACAAACGCGTCGTTCTCGCTCACGCCGCTGACCGCTATGAGCTCCTGCAAAGGTGTCGGCCGATCGAGCCGGGAAAGAATAAAGACTTCCGTCGGCAGCAGGTTCGAAAATTCGAGAGCCGTTGAGACCGGGGAGATCAGCTCGGTTGGCAGGCCAAAGCGCGACGCGGCAAACTTCGGCGGCGTGCGCCGGCCGGTTTCGAGGAGCAAACCACGAATATCTATGTTGAGTTTTGTTTCTTCGTCAAGACGCGCACGGTGATCGAATTCCCACGAGCCGTCGGTCCACGAGAGCGCGAGCCGCAGCACGTCGGTGACCTGTTTCGTCTGAATCTGTTCGGCAGTTGCAGGTGTGAGCAACTGGTCGGTTACGAGTGCTTTTGCAAGTTCGAGGTCCGGCCGCCGTTCCCCATAACGAGCGAGGGCCGCTTCGTCGATCCCGGCTTTTAACAGGTACTCGCGCAGCCGCAGCGTGCGCATGTTTGCCGCAGCATAAAACAGTTCGCCGTTGTCAAAATAGATGACAACCTTGACGCGGTCGTGTTCGAGTTGGAGTTTTCCGGCGAGGGATTTGACGGATAGTTCGCGAATTAGTTCCGCCAGCGGCTGCTCGCTCAGTTGGCCAGTCATCTCCGCCACATCCTAAACGAAAAAAGATGGGCTTTGACAGTCGCGGAGGCGGATTCTATAGTGATGCCACATTACATCTCTGTTCGACCCCCGAGGATGAAGCGTCTTCAAGCAGGTTGAGGTCTATGAGCGAAACAGCACGTAAAAGTGTCGACAGAGCACTAGAACCAGACGAAGCGGCCACGGGTTCGGAAATCCCGCCGCAAACCGTCGAAGAACTGATCGCGGAACTACGAAAACGCTCCGCGGAACTGGAAGAAGCCAACCGGGAGCTGCGGCGAGTCTCGCACTACCGGTCGCTGTTTCTGGCGCGGATGTCGCACGAACTCCGTACGCCGCTGACGTCGATTCTCGGTTTCAGCGAGATCCTGCTGGATCAGGAAGAACTGACGGAAACCCAGCGGCGCTTTTGCCAGAAGGTTCAGGATTCCGGGTTTCAGCTACAGGCGAGTCTGAACCAACTCGTCGATCTGTCACGTATCGAGGCCGGCCAGACAGAAGTTTTTCTGCAGGAGTTTCCGTTGCGCGAAACGTTGCGCGAGTCGGTCGCGGCTGCAGGACGCATGGCTCACAAGCAGCAGGTGAAGATCGACTACGAAGTCGCGCCGGAGATCACGACCGTCGTTTCGGATCAGGGAAAGTTGCGGCAGGTGATTTTCAACTTCATCGCCTGGGCCGTGAGCCGGAGTCCTGCGGGTGAAACCGTAAAGGTCACCGTGGACATCGACGACAAGTCAAACCTGGATATCCGCGTGAAGGACAATGGCGAGGCGCTGAAAGACACGTCGAGTGTGTTCGATCCCGAGCACAGCCAGTCCGCCCACGAGCCAAACATCAATGAACTCGGAATCATAATCGGCCGCAAACTGCTCCAATTGATGGGTGGAAGCCTGGAGTTGCAAAACGGAGTGCCGCGTGGTTTGGAAGCAAGGATCAACATGCCGTCGCGGCCCGCGAAAGGATAACGAAAAAAATTCAACCGCATGGATGAGATTCAGATTCGTGAGTGTACGACGGTCGAAGAGTTTGATAATTGTGTTGCCCTTCAAAAAGAGGCTTTTGGACTTCCGGATCTCGAGATCTCTCCGCGCCGTCATCTGATCGTGTCGCGACAGGCCGGCGGCTGGACGCTCGGGGCGTTTGCCGCGGACCGCATGATCGGTTTTGTTCATCACCTCGCGGCCGTGCGTCCGGACAACGAGATTTTCGGCTACTCGCACATGATGGCGGTAGCGAAGGATTATCAAAACAAAGGCATCGGCGCGCGTCTGAAGTGGGCGCAACGCGAAAAGGCGCTCACTGAAGGAAGAACGTTTATCAAGTGGACGTGGGACCCGATGCAGGCGCGAAATGCGCATTTCAATTTGAACCGGCTCTGCGTCACGGTTGATTCGTACGGCGATAATTTTTACGGGACTGACTACTTCGCCGATCCTACGCAGGACGCGGAGAATCGACCGGGGCTGCAAAGCGATCGGCTCTTCGCTCGTTGGGATTTGAATTCTCCGCGCGTGGTCGCGTTGGGCGCCGGATTGAAACATGAGATTGCGGCCCAGCCGGTTGCGTCCGTGGCGATTCCCGCTGAGTGGAGTGCGTTAGTGAAACGCGATCCGCAGCGCGCCCGCGACACTCAGGCGCGCGTGAGGGAAGAGTTCAAACAAAGATTTGCCGAAGGATTGGTCTGTGCCGCATTTGCCCGAGGTGACGAAGAATCGCGGTACCTTCTGTTTGATCCGAAGATAAAGAGCGAATGAGCTTTTCGAAGTTTGACCGTTATGTGGATCGACACGCGCGGAACTTTACGGAGAGGTTACAGAGCCTTTGCCGGATGCCGTCAGTCGCCGCGCGTGGCACCGGCATGCGTGCGATTGCCGAAACGGTCGAACAGTTGATGCAACGTGTCGGCATCGGCACGCGCACGTTCAGAATCGGTTCGGGTTATCCAATCATTTACGGCGAGTGCGGCAGTGGTCCGAAGAGCTTTGTAGTTTACGGCCACTACGACGTGCAGCCAGTGGGCCACCTCACGGAATGGAGCTCTGGTCCATTCGCGGCCACAATCCGGGACGACAAGTTATACGCACGCGGCGCCGCCAACAGCAAAGGCGATCTCATCGCGCGTCTCGCCGCGGTTGAAGCCTATCAAAAGACGTTTGGCAAACTGCCGGTTACGCTGCGTTTTCTGATCGAAGGCGAAGACGGGCTCGGGAGCCCGAGTCTTTATAGTTTCACGAGCGAACACGCCGAGCTTTTGAAATCAGACGGCTGCTTGTGGGACGAAGGTGGGCGCGACACGAAAGAGACTCCCGTCGTGAGTCTCGGTTTCAAAGGCATCACGTTTCTCGAACTGCGCGCGTTTGGCGCGCGTTCGGATCTGCACTCGAAGTGGGGCACGATTGTTCCGAATCCTGCGTGGCGGCTCGTTCAGGCGCTCGCCACCATCACCTCACCCAAAGGCGTCATCACCATCGATGGTTTTTCATCGCACGTTGCTCCGATCAGCGATGAGGATGTGGAAGCGTTGAAGACTATCGAACTCGACGAAGCGGGACTGAAACGCGAGTTTCGCATCGGCGGCTGGGTGCGTTCGATGAAAGGCCAGACGCTGATCAAGGAGCATATCTTTGGTCCAACCTGCACGATCTGCGGTATTCACACGGGTCACACTGAAGCGGGCGCGAAAACAGTTTTGCCGAGTACGGCGATGGCGCGTCTTGATTTCCGTCTCGTGCCGGATTTGACGGCCGAGATCGTCATTGGACTTTTGCGCGAACATCTCGACGTGCGCGGTTTCCGAGACATCGAGATCATCGAACTCGGAAGCGCGCCGCTCGCGAAGTCGCCGGCGAAGTCGCGCATCGCGCGCGCGGTGGTGGAGTCGATGGCGGAAGTTTACGGCCGGCCGGCGATCGTTTATCCGATGGATCCTTCGAGTGGACCAGTCGGCGCGGTTTGTGGTGTGTCGACGCCGCCGACTCCGGTCGCTTCGTTTGGCACTGAATACGCCGGTTCGAATCCGCACGGACCGGACGAGAACATCCGTATCGACGATTTTCTGAAAAGCGTCAAACTCGTCGGGCGCGTGCTGCACAAACTGGCGGAGACGAAGTCGAAGCACACCCTTCAGTCATCAGTGTACGAAGACAACAATCCGACCGCGCCGCTGCCGCGCACAAAACACGCAGAAAAGAAGGAGTGACTTTGGCCGCGAAGGCAACCGCACGCGAGATCGAGAAACTGCGAGAGGAGATTCGACGTCACGACGAACTTTATTACGTCAACAACGCCCCCGAGATCTCCGATCGCGAATACGACGAACTGCTCGAACGTTTACAAAAACTCGAGCAGGCCAATCCTGACTTAATCACGCCCGACAGTCCGTCGCAGCGAGTTGGCGGCCGGCCCGCGGAGGGTTTTCCCGAAGTGGTCCACAGCCGGCAGATGCTCTCGCTCGACAACAGTTACAACATCGACGAGCTCCGCGCGTTTGACGAGCGCTGCCGTAAGCTCGCGGAGGGCCGCGCGCTCGATTACGTCGCCGAGCTAAAAATAGACGGTCTTTCCTTGTCGCTGCAATATGCGGATGGTCTGCTGGTTCGCGGCGTCACGCGTGGCGATGGACGCATCGGCGAAGACGTGACGCAGAACGCGAAGACGATTCGCACCGTGCCGCTGCGGCTCAAGAGCAATGTGAAAGTGATCGACACAAACATCGAGGTGCGTGGCGAGGTTTTTATTCCGCGTGATGTGTTTGAAAAGACGAACGCGGAACGTGAGGAAGCGGGTGAGCCGCGGTTTGCAAACC
>DASUPR010000447.1:0-4196 GCA_036281015.1 Pyrinomonadaceae bacterium | reverse complement strand
ATTGGGTCACGAACGTGGCAGACACGTATTACTTGCTTGGCAGTGCGCTTGGACCACATCCGTATCCGCTGATGGTGCGTGACTTCCAAAGCGTGATTGGACGCGAGGCCCGGGCGCAAGTTCTCGAGCAGGAGAGGCGTTTGCCGAATGTGCTCGTGGCGTGTGTTGGCGGTGGCTCGAATTCGATCGGTCTGTTTTATCCGTTCCTGAATGATGAGACGGTGCGGATGATTGGTGTCGAAGCGGGCGGCAGTGGTAACGAGTTGGGCCAACATGCGGCGCGATTCAACGCGGCGGGTGGCGGGCGCCCGGGCGTGTTGCAGGGGACGATGAGTTACGTTTTGCAGGATGCGAACGGGCAGGTTGCTGCGACGCATTCCGTTTCCGCCGGTTTGGACTATCCTTCCATTGGACCAGAACACGCATGGCTGCATGACGCGGGGCGTGTCGAATACACATCGGTCTCGGACGCGGAAGCTTTAGAAGCATTTCAACTTCTTTCGCGGCTCGAAGGGATCATTCCCGCGCTCGAATCAGCGCACGCCGTGGCGCACGCGATTAAAGCCGCGCGCGAACTACCGCGCGATCAGATTCTGATCGCGAATCTTTCGGGGCGCGGCGATAAAGATATCGATTCGGTGCGCGCACAGTTGGAGTCGTAAACGCTTGGGACGGATTGAAGCAGCTTTCGACGAGTTGAAGCGCCAGGGCAGGAAGGGGTTCATCCCGTTTATTACTGCGGGAGATCCTGATCTCGAAACGACCCGGGAGCTACTGATCGAGCTGTCTGGTTCAACGGTTATCGAACTGGGTGTGCCGTTTAGTGATCCGATGGCTGATGGACCGGTGATCCAGCGTGCGTCGGAGAGGGCGCTAAAGCACGGCATAAGCGTCGGAGATGTTTTGAAGGTTGTTGCTACCGCGCGCCGCGAAATAGACACACCGATAATTCTCTTCAGCTATTTCAACCCGCTGTTGCAGTTTGGCATAAAGCGACTTGCCGAAGAGGCGAAAGCCGCCGGCATCGACGGCGTTTTAGTTACCGATCTGAGTCCTGAAGAATCGGGCGAGTTTGAAAACGAGTTGCGCGCGAACGATCTCGACATGATTTTTCTCATCGCGCCGACCTCCACGGACGAACGCTTAAAACTCGTCGCGCAACACGCGCGTGGATTCATCTACGCCGTCTCTCGCGCCGGCGTCACCGGCGTCCGAACAAGCGTCAGCGACGAAGCCGAGAAGCTCGTCAACCGCATGCGCCAATTTTCGACACTGCCGATCGCCGTCGGCTTCGGAATCTCGACCCGCGATCAAGTCAAAGACGTCCAGCGTTACGCCGACGCGGTCGTGATCGGTTCGGCCATCGTTTCCGAAATAGAGCGACTGCAAGGAGCGGCCACGACGGCGAAGAGGATTGGCGAGTTTGTCCGAGGGTTAAGTGATTAGCTACTCGACGAAATCAACGCGCTGGAGTATTCTTGCGCGCGGAGCGCGTTTCCTCACGGAAAAGAGACGCAGAGGGGGCTGCGGCGGCGCGCTGAAGTGGGTATTTCTGAAACCTCACCCTCTGTAAAAAAAAAGACGTGTTGCACGCGTGAAACACTGTTCCATTCCCGCTCTTATTGTGCTATGCTCTCCGCTCACTGGCGAGCTTTTGGCCGATACGACTGCGAGAAGAGGAGCGGAAGAAAGAGATGTATGCCATGGCTGATGACCGGATGACTGGAGACCGCGGCAGGGCAGTCGAAGCCGCTTTAGCAAATATTGAAAAGAAGTTTGGCAAGGGATCGATTATGCGTCTCGGCGAGCGCGAGGTGTCGGACATACCTGCCATCTCGACGACTTCGCTGAGTCTCGACGCCGCGATTGGTGTTGGCGGCGTTCCGCGCGGACGTATCGTGGAGATCTATGGGCCAGAGAGTTCGGGTAAGACTACGCTCGCTCTGCACATCGTCGCTGAGGCCCAGAAAGCCGGCGGAGTCGCGGCTTATATCGACGCCGAACACGCGATGGACGCCGACTATGCGGGAAAGCTCGGCGTTGACGTCGACCAGTTGCTGATTTCACAACCCGACTCTGGCGAGCAGGCGCTTGAAATTGCCGAGGCGCTGGTTCGTTCGAATGGCGTTGATGTGATTGTGGTCGACTCGGTGGCGGCGCTGGTGCCGCGTGCTGAGCTCGACGGTGAAATGGGTGACTCGTTGCCGGGTTTGCAAGCGCGTTTGATGTCGCAGGCGCTGCGCAAACTCACTGCGATCGTCGCGCAGTCCAATACCTGTTTCATCTTTATCAATCAGATCCGTGAGAAGATCGGCGTGATGTTTGGCAACCCGGAAACGACTACCGGCGGCCGCGCGCTCAAGTTTTACTCTTCTTTGCGACTGGATATTCGTCGCATTGGCGCCATCAAGGATGGTGACCGCGTGGTTGGCAACCGGACGAAAGTGAAGGTCGCAAAGAATAAGGTTGCACCGCCTTTCCGTGAGTCTGAATTCGACATCATGTACGGTGAGGGCATTTCGCGCGAAGGCGATCTGCTCGATCTGGCGGTGAATAACCGCGTCGTGGAGAAGAGTGGCGCGTGGTTTTCTTACAAGGGCGAACGGTTGGGCCAGGGCCGCGAGAATGCGAAGACGGCGTTGAGAGAGAATGCGGACATATTCAAACGAATCGACCGCGAAGTGAAAGTGAAGCTCGGAATCCCGGTTCGTGAAGAGCCGGAGCCGTCAACTGCCAAGGCGGCGTCGAAGTAGAATTCTGTTAAAACAATTGAGCGCTCGGCGAGGATCCTTTATGCTCGCCGAGCGTCTCTTTGTGGCTTATGTCTTCAATCCTCATAAAAAACGGCACGCTCGTCACGATGAACCCCGCGAACCGGATTATTCGCGGAGACCTTTTGATCAATCGCGGCCGCATCGTCGAGATTGGCGTCTTCGATCAAAATGCGGATGTGGTGATCGATGCCGGCGGGTGTGCCGTGATCCCCGGCTTTGTTCAGACTCACATTCACCTCTGCCAAACAGTCTTTCGTGGCGCTGCCGATGACCTCGCCTTAATCGACTGGCTGAAGAAACGTGTGTGGCCCATGGAGGCTGCGCATACGGAAGCGTCGATCGCGGCTTCGGCGCGTTTGGGTATCGCGGAGCTCATCAAGGGCGGCACGACCTGTGCACTGACGATGGAGACGGTTAATCACACGTCGCAGGTGTTCGAAGTCGTGGAGGAGACGGGTTTCAGGGCCACAGTCGGGAAGTGCATGATGGACAAAGGCGCTGAAGTGCCGAAGCCTTTGCAGGAAGAGACAGCGCGATCGATCGAAGAGTCGGTTGCGTTGCTCGAGAAGTGGCATGGCCAGGCGGGTGGGCGCATTCGTTATTGTTTTGCGCCAAGGTTTGCGATCAGTTGCACGCGCGAGTTGCTGGAGAGAGTGGGTGAGTTGGCGCGCGAGCGTGGTGTGATGATTCACACGCATGCGTCGGAGAATCGAACCGAGTGTGCGATGGTCGAACAGGAATCGGGCATGCGCAATATCAACTACCTCCAGAGCGTTGGCGTTGCCGGGCGTCACGTCGCGTTGGCCCATTGCGTTCACCTGAGTAATGAAGAGATCAGGATTCTGAAGTCTACGGGAACCAACGTGGTCCATTGTCCCTCGTCGAATCTCAAGCTCGGTTCGGGCATCGCGCCTATCACGAAATTGTTGGAAGAGGGAATCTCGGTCTCGCTCGGAGCGGACGGTGCGGCGTGTAACAACCGGCTCGACATGTTTACCGAGATGCGTACCGCTGCACTGCTTCAGAAGGCTTTGCATGGACCGGAAGTTTTGGCGGCTGGCCGGGTGCTGCGAATGGCCACAATCGACGGCGCGCGGGCGCTGGGGCTGGACGCTGAGATTGGGAGCCTGGAAGTCGGAAAGCGGGCAGATGTGGCCGTGGTCAATCTCGATCGGCTGCACACGTCTCCCGAGTCGGACATCGTCTCCAGGCTGGTTTATGCGGCGGAGGCGAGTGACGTTCAGAGCGTAATTATTGACGGGCGAGTGGTGATGGGAGACCGGGAGTTGTTGACAATCGACGAAGCGGAAACGGTGGCGGAAGCCAACGCACAGAGCGAACTGCTGCGGTCGAGAGCTGGTTTAACCACGGATTAACACAGATTTTTTAGCGGGCTGGATGGGATGGCTTTAAAAGAGCTGT
>DASUPR010000446.1:0-16391 GCA_036281015.1 Pyrinomonadaceae bacterium | reverse complement strand
AACGGCGGTAAATTAAAACTAGCAGTCTCATGTCAAAGAGCAAAACAGCAATAGAGCAAACGCAGGCGCTACGGCGTCGCAGTCAAAGTGTGCGTAAAAATCTCTTGACAACGGAGACCGCTTCATAGATGGGCTGAAATTAGCCAACGCCTTCGGCGTTTGAGGCCTAACGCGGTTGGCGCAAGGTCCAACGCCTTCGGCGTTCAAGGCCCACGCCTTTGGCGTTTGAGGTCCAATGCTTTGGCGTTCAAGATTGGCATGCAAGCTCCTAAGGATATCGAAGCGTTTGCGGGGCAGCGGATTCTGTCGGAGGATCCGCGCGTGGAGAAGGCGACGCGCGCGTGCGTCGCGTGTGGTTCGAGCGACGCGCAGAAGCTCGGCGTCAAGAACGAGCTCGAGATCGTCTCCTGTCGCGACTGCAACACGGTCTACACGTCCTATTCGCCCTGGTACACCAGCACCTATTTTTACGAGGGCTATTACCTGAAGGACGACGAGATCGATATACCGCCGTTCGTCCAGGAACGGCTGCAAGACATCACCGCGGAGTTTGCGCCGTATCGCAAAACCAACAAGCTGCTCGATCTCGGTTGCGGCGCGGGCGGTTTGCTCAAGGCCGCGCGCAACCACGGCTGGCAGGCGCAGGGGCTCGACGTTTCGCAACACGCCGCGAACCACGTGCGCGAGATGGGTTTCGAGGTTTTTGAAGGCGAACTGCACGACGCGCAGTTTCCTTCGGGACAGTTTGACGTGGTCACGGCAGCGGAACTGTTGGAACATATCTCCGAACCACGCGCGCTGCTCCAGGAAGTCGCGCGAATACTGCGGCCGGGCGGGCTTTTCTGGACCACGACGCCGCACGCGCGCGGTATTTCGGCCCGTGTGCTGGGATTGAAGTGGCGCTGCATTTGGCCGCCGGAGCATCTACAGCTATTCTCAATCCGTGGTTTAAGAGCGCTGCTGCGCGAGTCCGGCTTCCGCGACATCCGCGTCGACACGACCGGAGGGAATCCGGTCGAGATCTGGCATGCGCTGGGCCGCACAAAGACGGCTCCAAAGACCGTCGACCAACACTTCGACCGGGTGTTAACGAGTTACCAGTTAAACGAATCGCTGATGAAAAGCCGGTCGCGCCGGGCGCTCAAGAGCACCGTTAACAGTTTTCTAAACCTCAGTCGCCTCGGTGATTCAATGAAAGTTTTCGCTGTACGATAAACCCGTTCTGGAGGACAGCGTTGAAAGGCGTCGTGCTTGCAGGAGGCTTGGGGACGAGATTGCGTCCGCTCACCTCGGTCACAAACAAACATCTGCTGCCGGTCTACAACCAGCCGATGATCTTTTACCCGATTCAGACACTCGTCAACGCGGGCATTTCCGACATCATGGTGGTAACCGGCGGAAATTCGGCGGGCGATTTTCTGCGGCTGCTCGGCAACGGCAAAGCATTCGGCCTGCAGCACCTCAACTACGCGTACCAGGAAGGCGAAGGCGGAATCGCCGAAGCGCTTTCACTCGTCGAGCATTTCGCTGCCGGCGAACCGGTTTGCGTCGTGCTCGGCGACAACATCATCGAGGGAAACATTTGCGCGGCTGTCGAGGCTTATCGCAAGCAGGGCCATGGCGCGAAGATCATCTTGAAGAAGGTGCCGGATCCGCAGCGTTTCGGCGTGCCGAAACTCGACGGCCGCCGCGTGGTTTATGTCGAAGAGAAACCGGCGGTGCCGCAGTCTGACTATGCAGTGATTGGCGTTTATATGTACGACGCCGCCGTCTACGACATCATTCGCTCGCTCAAGCCTTCAAACCGCAATGAGCTCGAAATCACTGACGTCAACAACGCGTACATCGAGCGTGAAGAGATGACATGGGAAGAGCTTGAAGGTTGGTGGACCGACGCGGGAACGTTCGAGAGTCTCTTGCACGCGTCGAAACTGGTGGCGGAAACGGGCGCGAATAAGTTGCAGCTACCATGGCTGACACACAGCACACAAGGATAGTCAGGATCATCGCGCGGCTGAACGTCGGCGGGCCGGCGAAGCATGTCGTGTGGTTGACCTCGGGTTTGGACGAGGCGGGTTATCGATCGCTGCTCGTTGCGGGTACGGTGCCTGAAGGCGAAGAGGACATGAGTTACTTCGCCGAACAGACGGGCGTGACGCCGGTTTACATTCCGGAGATGAGCCGCGAGATCTCTTTGAAAGACGCGATCACGACGTGGAAGCTGTTTCGACTGTTGCTGCGAGAAAAGCCGGACATCGTGCACACGCACACGGCGAAGGCGGGAACGGTCGGGCGCGTGGCGGGTTTCTTTTATCGGTGGCTGACGCCGGGTGTTTTGCTGGGCCGTCCGAGGGCGTGCAAGTTTGTACATACGTATCACGGGCATGTTTTTCACAGTTACTACGGGCGTTTGAAAACCGGTGTTTTTTTGATGGTCGAGAGATCGTTAGCGAGGTTGATCACTGACAAAATCCTCGTCGTGAGCGAACAGCAAAAAGCGGAGATCAACGAAACGTTTCGCGTTGGGCGAAGGGATCAGTTTCGGGTGGTGCGCCTGGGGTTGGACCTTGGGATTTTTGCGAACCATGAAAGCCGGCGCGCGAAGTTTCGCGATGAGTTGGGTGTTGATGATGAAACGGTGCTCGTCGGGATTGTCGGGCGGCTGACTGAGATCAAGAACCACGAGATGTTTTTGCAAATCGTGGCGCGCGTCGATCTTGAAAAAGTAAAGTTCGTGATTATTGGCGACGGTTCGCTGCGTGAGCCGCTGGAGCAGCAGGCGAAAGCGTTAGGCGTTCAAGAGAAAGTAATTTTCGCGGGCGGGAGGAAAGACCCGGAGTACTTTTATCCGGCGCTCGATATTTGCGCGCTGACTTCGCGAAACGAAGGCACGCCGTTGACGCTGATCGAAGCGATGGCGAATGCGCGGCCGGTGATTGCGACGAGCGTTGGCGGGGTTGTTGACCTGCTTGGAAACGTGGTCGTAGAAAGTCAATTCAATGTTTGTGAGCGGGGTATGAGCGTCCGTCCTTACGACGTTGACGCGTTTGCGGCGGCCCTGGGGACATTGATTGAAGACAGGATGTTAAGGAACCAATTGGGCGCGCGTGGATACGAATTTGTAAAAGATAATTACGGTAAAGAACGCCTGCTCGAGGACATCAAGGATCTTTACGGCCAGTTGCTGAACCGCGAACGAACCGCGAACTGCGAACTGCCGGTTGCGAAATATTCATAAGGAGCATAACGGTTGCGAGTACTTATCACAGGCGGCGCCGGTTTCATCGGATCTCATCTGGCTGACGCTTACATCAAGCGCGGCGACGAGGTTTACGTGATCGACGACCTCTCGACGGGCACGATCGAGAACATCCAACACCTCAAGGGCCAGCCGCGTTTTCATTACACGATCGAGAGTGTTCACAATCAGCCGGTCACGGCCGAGCTCGTCGATCAGTGTGACGTGATTTTTCATCTGGCTGCGGCTGTCGGCGTGAAGCTGATCGTCGAGAGCCCGGTGCGAACGATCGAAACAAACGTTCGCGGCACTGAAGTCGTCCTTTCGCTGGCAAACAAGAAAAAGAAGAAGGTGCTGATCGCTTCGACGTCGGAAGTCTACGGCTTGAGCGGTGACGTGCCGTTTCGTGAAGACGGAAATCTCGTCATGGGCGCGACGACGAAAGGCCGCTGGAGTTACGCGTGTTCGAAAGCGATCGACGAGTTTCTCGCGCTCGCCTACTGGCGCGAAAAGAAACTGCCGACGATCGTCGTGCGGCTTTTCAACACCGTCGGACCGCGACAGACCGGCCAGTACGGCATGGTCATTCCGACGTTCGTGAAGCAAGCGCTCTCCGGGCGATCGATTACCGTGTATGGCGATGGGAAGCAGAGCCGTTGTTTTGGTTACGTCGGCGACGTTGTCGGCGCGCTCATCAAGCTGATGGAAAACAACAACGCCGTCGGTCAGGTTTTCAACATCGGCTCGAACCAGGAGATCACGATTCTCGAACTGGCCCAGCGAGTGAAGCACCTGACGCAGTCGGATTCAGACATCGTGTTCGTGCCTTACGACGAGGCTTACGAAGAAGGTTTTGAAGACATGCCGCGGCGCGTGCCGGATATCTCGAAGGTCAGCGAGCTGGTTGGCTTTCGGCCAGAGATGAGTCTCGATGGTATCCTTGAGAGCGTAATCGACTTTCAGAGTGGTCGCCGCAAGTAGCGTTGCCGATCGGCAATCGGCAATTGGAAATCAACAATGACTCTTAGCCCGCGTACGCTGCTGGCTGTTGCCGCCGCGTTCGTCCTAGCCTTACTGCTCACGCCACTCGTGCGCGCGTTCGCCCGCCGCGTCGGCATGGTGGCTGTGCCGAAGATCGATCGTTGGCACAAGAAACCGACCGCGATGCTCGGCGGCGTCGCGATCTGGCTGACGGTCATCATCTGCTTCTTCGTCTTCATCCCGAACACGGTCTATGGCGCAGTGATTTTGCTGGCGAGCACGTTTCTGTTTGTGGTCGGGCTCGTCGACGACGTTCTGCACATCAAGCCTTACCAGAAACTGATCGGCCAGGTGCTCGGCTCGGCTTTCGTCGTTTATTACGGGCTGTCGCTGCCGTGGACCGGATCGGTTCTGCTGAACATGGCGCTGGCCATCTTCTGGCTCATCGGCATCACCAACGCGATCAACCTGCTCGACAACATGGACGGCCTCGCGTCCGGCATCGCGATCATTGCCGCCGGATTTCTCGCGCTGAGTTTCGTCAACACCGGCCAGTTCACCGAAGCGCTGATCATGTTGCTGTTCGCGGCCGCGCTGCTGGGGTTCCTGATGTACAACTCGAATCCCGCGTCGATTTTCATGGGCGACTGCGGCTCGATGTTTGTCGGGTTCTTTCTCGCGAGCTCCGCGCTGATTAACGTCAGCGGTGGACGATCGCGCAGCTTGTTGCCGGTGCTGACAGTGCCGATCCTCGTGCTGTTCATTCCCATCTTCGACACGACGTTTGTCACTGTGCTGCGCAAGCTTTCGGGTCGCGCGGCGTCGCAGGGCGGTCGCGATCATACGTCGCACCGGCTCGTGGCGTTGGGCATGTCGGAACGTCACGCGGTGTGGATGCTTTACGGTTTTGCAGCGCTGTCGGGAGTGCTGGCGATCCTGGTCCAACGCACGCGTTTGGACGTGAGTCTCGCGGCGATCGCGGGTTTTACGATTTTGCTGACGTTGCTCGGCGTGTATCTCGCGGGCGTCAAGGTTTACGACCAGAGCGACGAAGCGATGGCGTTGAAAGAGAAGCCGCTCTACGCGTTTCTCGTCGACGTTTCCTACAAGCGCCGGATTTTCGAAGTGCTGCTCGACGTGGTGCTGATCATCATGTCGTACTGGGCTGCTTACGCGATCAACTTTCCGCCTTCGAGCCCCGCGTGGAACCTGTTCATTCGCACATTGCCGGTGCTCGTGTTCATCAAGATGTCGGTGTTTTTGGTGATGGGCGTCTATCGCGGGCTGTGGCGCTACACGAGCATGAGCGATCTGATCGTGTTTGCGAAGGCGGTGATACTCAGTTCGGTTGCCAGTTTGCTGGTGCTGCTGTTTCAGTTTCGTTTTGAAGGTTTCTCGCGGAAGGTGTTTGTCATCGACGCCGTGCTGATGTTCCTGTTTCTGGCGGGCAGCCGCATGGCGTTCCGGTTGTTTCGCCAGATACTGCCCGCGGTCGGCACGCCAAACGGCCGGCGCGTGCTGATCTACGGCGCGGGCGATGGCGGTGAACTGCTGTTGCGCGAACTGCGAAACAATCGCGATCTCAATCTCTCGCCAATCGGTTTTCTCGACGACGATCCGGCGAAGAGCGGCAAACTGATTCACGGGTTGAAAGTGTTTGGCGGCAACGGCGACCTGGGAACGGTTTGCACGCAGCACGAGGTTGACGAGGTCGTGATCTCGAGTATGAAAATGTCGGACGAACGCGTTCACGAGGTTTTGCAGATCTGCGCTCAGCGGGAGATCGTTGTGAAACGAATGCGGATCACGATGGAAGAGTTAAACGGGCCTTTGGATAAGTTGTAATGCCGCAGGAATTGCTCCAATTAAATACCCGCAAAGTGGCAATCAGGCTGTTGCTGATCGTGTTGCTGCTGGCGGCGATCGCGTGGTCCTACTACGTCGTGCGCTGGTACGCCGGCAACACGATGGCCGATTATTTCGATCCTTCGGAAAACAACTTGCGGGTCGCGCAGTCGGCTGTATCGCTCGCGCCGGAAGATCCGTTGACGCACTGGCGTCTGGCCCAGGCGATGCAGAAGAGCCTGCCGTTGGACCAGCAGATGCAGGCCATTCCGCAGTATGAAAAGGCCGTTAGTCTCTCGCCAAACGATTACCGCTTTTGGATGGCGCTCGGGACCGCAAGCGAGCAGGCGGGCGATCGCGTCAAGGCCGAACGGGCTTTGCGGCAAGCGGTCACGCTGGCGCCGGCGTATGCGTATCCGCACTGGTATCTCGGCAATTTGCTGTTGCGCAGTGGACGTTACGATGAAGCGTTTGCGGAGTTGCGCGTCGCGAGTGAAGCCGACCATGAGTTTCAGCCGCAACAGTTCAACCTGATTTGGGAGATCTACGGCGCCGATCCGGAAGGGTTGGAGAAAGCCGTTGGCGAGAGCGCGCTGGCGCGTGGGAAGTTCGCGTTGTATTTGCTGGGGCGGCAGAAGTTTGACGAGGGATTGCGGTTGTGGGACAGCCTCAGTGTGGACGAGAAGAAAGCGAACAAAGAAACGGCAGAAGCGTTGGTCACGAGCCTTGTGGGGAACGCTCGCTATCACAACGCGTTGAAGGTCTGGAACGACATTGCGCCGAGCGAGAAGTTTCGCGCTGAAGTGGGTCGGGTTTTTGATCCCGGTTTTGAAGAAGCGAGCAATTACGGGCCGGAGATGGCTTTTGGCTGGCAAGTGGAACAGGTGCAGCAAGTGCAGGTCGGGATCGATCCGGTGAAGAGTCACAGCGGCGCGACGAGTTTGCGGCTTGCGTTTCACGTGCGCTCAAACATCGAGAACATTAATGTCGCGCAACTGGTGCCGGTGACGCCGAACACTGAATACGATTTTGAGTTTTACGTCAGCACCGAGAAACTCGAGACGGGCGGTCCGACGCTGGTGCAGATCGTCGATCCGGCGACAACGGGGCCTCTCGTGTCGTCGCCGGGCGCGCCGGGTGGCACGTCTGACTGGACGCGCGTGGCTTTAACGTTCAAGACCGGTGACAAGATGGAGGCGGTGCTGATCAGGATCGCGCGGCCGTCGTGCGGTACGGAGGAGGCGCCGATCTGTCCGATTTTTGGTTCCGTGTGGTATGACGACTTCAGTATCAAACGAAGAGGTTAGCGTTGTCGTAACTGAGCCCGCGCCGCTGGCGGAGCCGCAGACTCAGGAACGAAGCGCGTATCGCATCCGGCACACGCTGGCGAGCAGGTTTGCTTTTCTGGTGATCTGCGTGGCGATTGTGACCTCGGCGCTGGCGTACGGCACGGTGCATTACTGGGCGCTGGCGCTGTTCAATCTCGGCGCGTTGACGATTCTGATTTTGTGGGTCGCGGATGGCTGGCGTTTGGGTAACGTGCGTATCAGCCGCAACCTGCTTCAGTTACCGTTACTGGGCGCCGTGATTCTGGGGCTGGTCCAGTTGCTGCCCTTGCGAGACGCGGCGCAGGGTTTTGTGAACACGTTGTCGCTTGATCCGCATTCGACTCGATTGGTGATCGTGCAGTTGTCGACGCTGTTTGTTTACTTTGCGGCGACGCTCGTGTTTGTCGATACGCCGCACCGGCTTCATTTGCTGGTGCGGACGATCATGATCTTTGGTTTCCTGCTCGCGATCTTTGGTCTGACGCAGTCGTTCACGAGTCCGACGAAGGTTTACTGGATGCGCGAGCTCAACCAGAGCACGGCGTTCGGCCCGTTTATCAACCGGCACCACTTTGCGGGTTACATGGAGCTGACGATCTCGCTGCCGCTTGGGCTCTTATTGGCGGGCTCGATCGATAAGGAAAGGCGTCTGCTGTACCTGTTTATTGCGGGACTGATGGGCGTTGCGCTGGTGATGACGGCGTCCCGTGGCGGCATTATTAGTCTGGTGGCGGAGATCGTGTTTCTGGTGATCGTGACGGCGATCTGGAAGAACCAGGGTGAGCGACGGCGCGTGAGATCGAGCCGGTTGAGGGGGATTGCGGGGAGAGTGGCGCTGGCGGGCGCGTTGATCGTCGGGCTGTTTATGGGCGTGATTTTGTTGGGCGGCGAGTTTTCGTTGAACCGTTTTATCGACAGTGTGAACACTGACGATCCGACGACGGGCCGCGCACACTTCTGGTCAGTGACGATCGACATGATCAAAGCGAATCCGGTGCTTGGCACGGGGCTCGGCGCTTACGGCGTGATCTACACGCGCTACGACACGCGCAACGGGCTCTACCGGCTCGAACAGGCGCACAACGATTATCTCCAGGTGTTTTCGGACGCGGGTGTGGTGGGGGCGACGCTGGCGTTGGCGTTTGTCGTAATCCTGTTTTATCGCGGGTTCGGGCGGGCGAAGTCGCGTGATGACTTCCGAAGAGGCGTGGCGCTTGCGGCCTTAGGAGGGTGTTTTGCCGTGCTGGTCCATAGCTTTTTCGACTTCACGCTGCACACGACCTCCAACGCGCTCCTGTTCCTTATCCTCGCGGCACTTGCCACCTTGAACGGACGAGTAGAAGATGCACCACGGCGCCGCCGCCGGCGCAACTCCGAAGGCACGGCTGAAACGGCATGAAGGCTAAATTAACTCCAGCGATGAAAGAGAAGTCGTCCGTTCCGGGTTTGTGCCTGGATGCGGTGATGCGTCATGGGAAGGCAGACGCGTTGAATCACAAGGCTGACGGCAAGTGGATCAATATGTCGGCCGAGACGTTTGTCGAGCACGTGAAGAACTGCGCGCTCGGTTTGGCGTCTCTCGGCATCCGGCCGGGCGATCGCATAGCGCTACTTTCTGAGAACCGGCCGGAGTGGTCCATAGTCGACATGGCCATCCTGAGCCTCGGCGCGATCAACGTTCCCATCTACACCACGCAGGCCATCGAGCAGATCGAGTACATCCTTTCCGATTCCGGCGCGAGAGCGATCTTCATTTCCAACCGGCGGCTCTACAAACACGCGCATCCGGCGCTGGCGAAGCGCCCGATGGAGCACCTGATCTTCTTCGACCCGGAAGTCGCGGAGGTTGTCGAGCACGGCATCTCGCTCGATCACATGGAACAGCGCGGCCAGGAACTTGCCGAACAGCGGCCGGACGCTTTCGAGGCTTACCTCCACGCTGTCAGACCGGAAGATCTCGCCACGATCCTCTACACCTCGGGCACCACCGGCGAACCAAAAGGCGTGATGTTGACGCACAACAACTTCATGTCAAACGTGCTCTCGATCGCGAAAGGTTTGCCGATCGGTCCAACGGACGTGGCGCTCTCAGTTTTACCGTTGTCGCACATCTTCGAACGTGACGGCTTTTATGTCTTCATCTATTGCGGCGTGTCTGTCTATTACTCTGCTTCGTTCGACCAGGTGGCCGAGAACCTGCGCGAGGTGTCGCCGACGGTGATGACGGCTGTGCCGCGCCTGTTTGAGAAGGTCTACCACAAGATCATCAAGAAGGGCATGGCGGAGACGGGCCTCAAGAAGAAGATCTTCATGCAGTCGCTCGAGGTGGGCCAGCGCTATGGCGAACTGAAAGACAAGGGGAAGTGGATCTCGCCGCAGTTGGCGCTCAAGCAGAAGCTCGCGAGCAAGCTCGTGTTTTCGAAGTGGCGCGCGGGCGTCGGCGGGCGTTTGCGGTATTTCGTTTCGGGAGGCGCGCCGCTCGCGCCGGCTTTGTCGTACGCGTATCTGGCGGCGGGGATTCCGATTCTTCAGGGTTATGGTGCGACTGAGTCGTGCATCGTGTGCGCCAACCGCCCGGGAAACAACAAGGTCGGATCTATCGGAATTCCGTTTGAAGGCATTGAGCTGAAGATCGCCGACGATGGAGAGATTCTGATCCGCGGTGAAAACGTGATGCGCGGTTATTACGGACAGCCGGAAGCGACTGACGCCGTTTTGAAAGACGGCTGGCTCCACACGGGCGACGTCGGTCGCATGGACAAAGAGGGCCGGCTTTACATCACGGATCGGAAGAAAGATCTCTTCAAGTTGTCGAACGGGAAGTATGTCGCGCCGCAGTTGATCGAGAGCTTGCTGAAGGAGAGCGAGTTTGTTAGCCAGGTCGTCGTTGTCGGCGCCGGGCGTAAGCAGCCGGCTGCGCTGATCGTTCCAGACTGGGAAAACCTCAACGAAGCGCTGGCGGAAGCCGGCGAGAAGTCCGCACCGAGGGATCGCGAAGCGCTGAGCCAGTACCCGCCGGCGATCAAGATAGTGCAGCGCGACATCGCGAACCTGACCGCGGCACTGACGGACTACGAGCGCATCCGCCGCGTCGCCCTGCTCCCCGACGAGTTCACCATCGATGGCGGCGAACTAACTCCGACGCTCAAAGTAAAACGCAACGTCATCGACGAACGCTACGGCGCGCTGATCGACGAACTTTACGCTTAGAATCCCACCAACGAAGCGGTCCCTGCGGTGCCGGAATCCCACCAACGAAGTTGGTGGTACTTTCAGACCCTACCTACAAAACTCCGGCGGAACAGACAATCCCACCAACGCAGTTGGTGGATTGTTCATAAACGTGCCGACTGGCGGTAACGATCCACCAACTGTGTTGGTCGGATTCCACGCTGCCTAGAAAGTGGGAGGTAGGTCGGGTATGAAAGTACCACCAACTGCGTTGGTGGGATTGCACGCTGCCTAGAATGTAGGAAGTAGGTCGGGTATGAAGGTACCACCAACTGCGTTGGTGGGATTGCGCGCTGCCTAGAAAGTGGGAGGTAGGTCGGGTATGAAGTACCACCAACTGCGTTGGTGGGATTACTTCTGAAGAATCGACTCGGCGAGGATGCGGAGGTTCATCGGGATTTCGGGCGCGCGCGGTTGGCGTTCGGGTTTGTGATGGGCCAAGAGCGGCAGTTCCGCGGCGCAGAACTCGCAATCCGCCAGGTGCGTCCGCACCTCCTCAGTCCCCTTCCGTGAAAGCTTCTGCCCTCGATACGACAGCAATGTAGACGACGCGGGACATGCGGCCGTCTTCCGAAATGTGAGCTGTGCGCGGGTGCTGTCCATGTAGGTGCGTGAGCTGTTCATGTGGCCTACTGCTTGTTCAACCCTACGAAACGCCGAATCTCCTAACCTTTCCAGAGCTTTTTCTTAATTTTCCTAAGTGTTTCCGAGGTTTACACTTCTTGTAAAAACTTGTTGCTCGTTATTTAAAATGCTGTTACCATGCCCTCGTCGGTCAGGTGAGCGGACCCGCTCAATTGCCGTAAATCTCCAGGAGCACCACCGCTATCGCGCGGTAATCCCTCTGTTACCCACATCTCGAAGTTAAAACCAACCCGGTAAATTTATCGGTCAGCGATAAGCCAACGTGAACCTGTCGTTTCAGAGTGAAATCAGACACCGCCCACTACACCCGGAAACTGAAGTTACCGCAGAAAGAAATGGGGCTAAAACGGACAATCCCGTGAAATCCATAAGTGAAGATTCTCAAAAAACAGCGGCGCCGAGCGTAGCTGACAAACGGCCGCAGCCCAGAGCGCGCCGTAACGACCGAGCGGGCAAGAACGCAAAGTGGGTCGAGAGCCTGCGGTCTTCAGACGTGAATCGCCTGTGGACCGATCTGCACCGCATCGTGTCGCATCATCCGTTGGTCAGGGCTTCACGCAGCGCCGGCCTGCTGGTCGAAGAGGGAACTGGCGCGGCTTACACAGACCTGACGCAGGAACTCTTTGTTCAACTTCTCAGCAAAAACCGTTTCGAGCACTACCTCGAAACGAACATGTCTGACTATGAAATCGAATGCGAAATCAGCCAGATCGAGCTGACCAACCTGCTCACGGCTGAGCTTCGCAAACGACACCCGGAAAGCTACCGCCTGGCCCGCCGTATTTCGACGCTGATCCAGTCGAGCACAAACTTCCGGCGTTTTGATTCCAGTGGTATCGACGACGAGCCCCATCGCCGTTTGGCCGACCGTGTTTACGGCCTGAGCGAGTGGAACGACGGCAAGCAACGCCGCGGCTCGCACGACGTCGAGCAGCGCGTGCAGATGATTCCGGTCCGGCAGCGCGACACACGCATGGTCGGCTGCACGGGCGATTCGCAGGTCGTGATCAGCAATCCGGACCTCGAAGATTTGATCGTTTCGGTGTTGGACGCGGTTGATTCACCGGTTGACGTGCGCACATTGCGCAGTCTGGTGATGTCGCGGCTGCCGGTGATGGACATCTACCTGGTGCCCCTCGACGGCGACGACAGCGATAACGAAAACAGCAACAGTTACGAGCCGGTGGACAAGCGCGAGAACCCGGAGGAGGGATTAATGCGCCGGGAGTCGGAGCGCGAAGCGGCGGGATTTGTAGAACAATTTCTTACCAGTTTGAATGAAGCCGTTCGAGGGAAGGTCAAGCAATACAACCGCATTATCGGGGTGCTCTGGTATTGCTACTTGAGCCCGGACCACGCCACGCAGTTGGAAGTAGCGGCGATACTGGGCGTTTCGGATTCGCTGGTTTCGGATTACCGGCGGCGGATCGAGCAGGAATTACGCGCGCTTTCGTTCAGCGAAGTTGAAGAAGCCAAGCAGTTTGAGCTGGCGCTGCGGGCGCACGTCAAGACGCTGGTATTTGAGTTTGATGAAAAGGAAGTAGTAGTCTAAGGGCGATAAGTTCGAAACATCCACAGATTACGCTGATTTGGAAGTCGGTGTAATCTGTGGTTTTTTATTGGTTGTGAGTGCCCAACTGAAAAAAGTCGCCGGTCGATCGAAGACCCTGATAATCCTGCACCGCATAGTCGATAACTGGCGGCGCCGCCGGGCGTTCGAATCGGGCCAAACGACGAATGCTTACGGCTCGACTCACGAATTCTGGTCGCTCGAAAAGAGCGTCGACTACATCAACCTGGTCTATCGCGAGTACCTGGAGTATTCGGGGCTGACGCCGGACACGTTTCGCGGGCGCCGGATTCTGGAGGTCGGGCCGGGAGATAACTTCGGCGTCGCGCTGAAGTTTCTGGCTGACGGCGCGGCGAGGGTTGTGAGTCTCGACAAGTTTTACTCGGAACGGAACGAGGAGCAGCAGGCGCGGATTTATCGCGAACTCAGAAACCAACTGAGTCCGGAACAGGCCGCTGTGTTCGACGAGTCGATAACGTTGGTGAGCGGAGTGGGATTGAATCAGAACCGCTTGCAGTACATCTACGGGCACGGGATTGAAGAGGCGGACAAAATTCTCGAGCCGGAGTCGTTTCACTTCATCGTTTCGCGCGCCGTCCTGCACAACGTTTACGACATCGACCAGGGCTTCGAGGCGATGGACCGACTGCTCGCGCCGGGCGGCTACATGGCCCACAAGATTGATTTCAGCGACGAGAACATGTTCAGCAGCCGCGGCATGCACCCGCTGACGTTTCTGACGATTCCCGAGAGCATTTACCGGCTGATGGCCAAAGATTCGGGAAAGCCGAACCGCCGTCTCGTGAACGACTACCGGGAGCAGATGCGCAAGCGGGGTTACGAAGCGAAGCTTTTCATCTCCTCAATCGTGGGCGTTGGGCCGTTGTCGCCGCACAAGGAAAAGATCGAGCGCGGCGTCGATTACGGCAACAAAACCGTGTCGCTGATCGAGGAGATTCGCCCGAAACTGGCGTCTCCGTACCGGAAGTTGGCCGAGGAAGAACTGGCGCCTGCGGGCGTCTTCCTCGTGGCTCGGAAGCCGGAAAGTGCCACAAAAGCGACAAATCCGGCTGGAAAAGCCTAGATTTTCGTTGTTTAATGAGCCTTAGTCGGCTTTCACGGGAGGCTAAACATAAGAGTTGTAGAGATCATTTTCTGGTTTGCGGTGGTGGCGATTGGCTACACGTACGTGGGCTACCCGCTGCTTTTGATGGTGCTGAGCAAGCTTCGCGGAAAGCCCGTAAAGCGCCGCGAGTTTGAGCCGTCTGTCACCGTTATCATCGCCGCTTACAACGAAGAACGCGACATCGCGCAGAAGCTCGAAAACACGCTCGCCCTCGATTATCCGAAAGACAAACTCGAAATCCTTGTCACGTCCGACTGCTCGTCCGATCGCACGGACGAGATCGTCCGCAGCTTCGCGCCGCGTGGCGTCCGTTTGCACCGTCAGGAAGAACGACTCGGCAAGACAGCCGCACAAAACGCTGCGGTCGAAAAAGCCACGGGCGAGGTCCTGTTGTTCTCGGATGCGACGACGCACTACCGGCCCGACGTGCTGCGCTGGATGATCCCGTCGTTTGCCGATCCGTCGGTCGGTTGTGTTACCGGCAACGTCGTCTATTCGCATGACACGAATTCGAGCGTGAGTCACGGCACACGTTCCTACTGGAACTATGAATTCCTTTTGAAGAAGCACGAGAGCGCAATCACTTCGCTGATCGGCGTTTGTGGTTGCATGTACGCCGTGCGCAAGTCGGCTTACGTGCCGCTTTATCACGAAGCCTGCAGCGACTTTCTCGTGGCGACGACGATGGTCCGCCAGGGCTTGCGAGCGGTTTACGAACCCGATGCCGTCTGCGTCGAAGAACCAAACGCGCGCGCTCACAAGGAACTCGCGGTCCGTGTTCGCATCATCGCCCAGACACTCGCGGACCTGTGGCGCAATCGCGACGTGCTGAATCCGTTTCGCAAGGGCTTTTATGCGGTGCAGCTACTCTCGCACAAAGTGATGCGTTATCTCGTGCCGCTGTTTTTGATCGTCGTGTTCGTCACGTCCGCGGCGCTCGCTTTTACCAATCTTTTTTACGCCGCCATCTTTGTTGCCCAACTGGGCTTCTACGGTGCGGCGGTGTTATCGGCACTGATGGTCCGGTTTGGCATTAATTCACGCTGGCTGGCTTTGCCGCAATATTTCGTCATCACCAACCTGGCTTGCTTGATTGCTCTGTTCAGGCTTGTCCGTGGTGAGCGTTACGTCAAGTGGGAACCGGTGCGGGAACGCGCTGCAAGTGTATGAAGAACGCTATTTCAATCGATCTGGAAGACTGGTTTTGCGTGCATAACCTCGCGGGAGCTATCAAACGGCAAGACTGGGACAACTGTGAGCTCCGCGTGCGTGAGAGCACGGAACGTCTCTTGGCCCTGTTCGAGCAGCATCAAACGCGCGCCACCTTCTTTGTGCTCGGTTGGGTTGCGGAACGCCTGCCGGATCTGATTCGCAAAGTCGAAGCGCAGGGCCACGAGATCGGCGTCCATGGTTACAACCACCTGCTGCTTACCGAAATCACGCCGCAGGAATTTGAAGAAGACCTGGCGAAGGCGCTGGAAGCGATCGAGAAGTGCGGCGTGAAGACCCGGCCAATCGGATTCCGCGCGCCGTCGTTCACGGTCGTTGAAAGGACCATACCGTGGGCGCTGCCGATTCTCGAAAAGTACCACTTCAAATACGACTCGTCAGTCTTCCCGATCGGCTTTCATCCGGACTACGGCGTGGCGGATGCTCCGCTAAAGCCCTACAAGATCACGGACGGCCTCTACGAGTTTCCGATGAGCGTGATGGAAATGTTCGGGCGCCGATTTCCGTTCGGCGGCGGCGGTTACTTCCGTCTGTTTCCCTACGCTTACACCAAGTTTTGCTTGAAGAAAGTGAACGACGGCGGACGGCCCACGGTGTTCTACCTGCACCCGTGGGAAGTGGACCCGGGCCAGCCGCGCGTGAAGGATTTGTCTCTTTCGCAAAAAATTCGACACTACCGCAACTTAGATCAAACCGAGAAGAGATTCGCGAAGTTACTAAAAGATTTTGAGTTTACGACCATGAGAGAGGTGCTTGGCCTGTGATGAACGAAGAGCTGCTTGCCCAGCGAAGATATTGGAACAACGAGGCTGATGCGTTTGAGAGCATTTACACGCATCGCAAGTCGAAATTTTCGAACATGCTGGATAGCGTGTTCCGCAAGGACATGTACGAGCGGTACGTGTTCACGATCAAGAACTGCGAACCCATTCCCAACAGAACATTTTTGGATGTCGGCTGTGGAAACGGTCTCTACAGTCTCGAGCTCGCGCGTAAGGGCGCGGCGAAAGTCCTGGGCCTCGATATTTCGGAAGTGATGATTGGACGGTGCAAGTCTGCCAGCGAGAAAGAGAATCTCGACGGCCGTTGCGAGTTCATTCAAACGGACCTGCTTGAATACAAAGGCACTGAGAAGTTTGACGTCAGTTTCGGCATCGGTTTGTTTGACTACATCAAAGACCCGCTGCCGGTGCTAAG
>DASUPR010000445.1:0-4092 GCA_036281015.1 Pyrinomonadaceae bacterium | reverse complement strand
AACCGGTTGAACCAGAGTTCGAGCATCAGCAGCGTCCAGAGCTGATGCGAATAGTCGCGTTCGCCGCGCGTGTGCAGTTCGACTAGTTGCCGCACCGCTTCGGGTTTGAAGAGACCACGGCGCAGCGCCTTGTCCGAAAGCACGACCTCACGCAAAAACGGCTGCATCTTGCCGCGGAACCAATGACCGATCGGCACGCCGAAGCCCATCTTGCGGCGATTGAGGTTCTCACTCGGCAACAGTTTCTTCAGCACCTTCTTCAACAGATACTTGCTCGTCAGCCCGCGCAGTTTCAGTTTCTGCGGCAAACTCGCCGCGAATTCGATCACGTGATGATCGAGAAACGGCGAACGCGCTTCGAGCGAGACCGCCATCGTCGCGATGTCGACTTTCACGAGCAGATCGTTTGGCAAGTAAGTCATCTGGTCGGTCAACAACATCGCGTCGAGAATTCCGATGCCGTTTGCGCGTTTGAACCACGTGTCCAGGACGCCGGTCGCATTCGCGTCGACGATCTGTTCGCGGAACGAGTCTGAATAGAGCGGCTGCTTCGTTTGTTCGTTGAAGACGCTCATCCAGTGCATGTAGCGATCGACCTTCGGACGCGACACCACTTCGAGCAAGCGCTTCGCTGAATTTACCCGGCTGCGTTTAATCGGCGACGACGGAATCCGGTTAACAGTCTCTTTAATAACTGACTCGCGCAAGATCGCCGGCACGCGCCGATACTTCTCCGTCAGTCCCATCGCGATGTAACGCTCGTAACCCGCAAACGATTCGTCACCACCGTCGCCGTTCAACGCGACAGTGACGTGCTTGCGAGTCTCGCGCGCGACGTAGTAAGTCGGAACGGCGGAAGAATCCGCGTACGGTTCTCCGTAATGCTCGACGAGCATCGGCAACACTTCAACCGCGTCCGGCCGCACGATGAACTCGTGATGATCCGCGCCAACGTGTTCGGCAATCCGGCGGGCGTGATGAAGCTCGCTGAAGTCCTGCTCTTCAAAACCGATCGAAAACGTCTTGACTCGTTCGCCCGACTCCTGGCTCATCAACGCCACCACGGCGCTCGAATCGATCCCGCCCGAAAGAAAAGCACCGAGCGGAACTTCCGACATCAAACGCACCTTCACCGCGTCGCGCAAAATCTCAACCGTACGCTCGCCTGCTTCTTCTTCGCCGATGTCGAGCTTTTTGGTGAAATCCGGTTGCCAGTAACGCTCGGTTTCAATCTCGCCCTTGCGCCAGCGCAGCCAGTGACCCGGCTCGAGTTTGCGAATCGCGCGATACGCGGTGAGCGGCGCCGGAATGCACATGAACGACAGGTAATAATCCAACGCCTCCGGCTGCACTTCGCGACTCACATCGGGATGCAGCAGCAACGCGCTGAACTCCGAGCCGAAGATCAACTGCCCGTTCACCAGCGCATACAACAGCGGCTTCTTCCCAACCCGATCGCGCGCGAGAAACAGCTCCTGCGTCCGCTCGTTCCAGATCGCAAATGCAAACATGCCGCGCAGGTGCTTCGGACAATCGACACCCCACTGGTCATAAGCGTGAACGATCGCTTCCGTGTCGCTGTTGGTGTAGAACGTGTGACCGAGTTTCTCGAGCTTCGCGCGCAGTTCGAGGTAGTTGTAGATCTCGCCGTTGAAGACGATCCACGCGGAACGGTCCTGGTTGTGAATCGGTTGCTGGCCGCTTTTCAGGTCGATGATCGCGAGGCGGCGCATCGCGAGGCCGACGGAGCCGTTGACGTAAAAACCGTCATCGTCCGGCCCGCGATGGCGAATCGCGTCGCACATGCGGGTTAACAGCGCTTCGTCAATTGCCTTGCCGTCGTTTCTAACGAATCCAACGATGCCACACATATCGGTTAAGAGACAGGTATATTATCTGTGTTAATCTGTCAAATCCGTGGCTAAACAATCACTTCCAGACGCACTCCAACGCGCTAAAGAACTGCCAACCATTCGCCTTTCAGATCGCTCGATTTGCGATCTCGAACTGCTCGCTACCGGGGCTTTCAGTCCGCTCGACCGTTTTATGGGCGCGGAAGATTACCGCCGCGTCGTGGAAGAAATGCGGCTCGCAAACGGGCAGTTGTTTCCGATTCCCATAACACTGCCAATCGCGAACGACGAGCGAGTCGAACTGGATACTGACGTCACGCTGCTCGACGCGCGTAACGAGATCCTCGCGATCATGACCGTCGAGGAGATCTACGAATGGGACCTCGAAGAAACCGCGCGCGCGGTGTTCGAGACAACTGACGCGCGCCATCCGCTCGTCGCGGAAATGCATCGCTGGGGCTCGCGCAATATCAGCGGCCGTTTGCAGGTGCTCAATCTGCCGAAGCACTACGACTTTCGCGAACTGCGTCTGACGCCAGCGCAGACACGCGAACGGCTCGCCCAAACCGGCATAAAAAACGTCGTCGCGTTTCAGACGCGCAACCCGCTGCATCGCGCGCACGAAGAGTTGACCAAACGCGCCACCGAAGACGTTGACGGCGTGCTGCTGCTGCATCCGGTCGTCGGCATGACAAAGCCCGGCGACCTCGATCACTTCACGCGCGTCCGGACTTACAAAGCGCTCGCCAACAAATACTACGACCCGCAACGAATCGTGCTCGCGCTGCTGCCACTCGCAATGCGGCTTGCCGGACCTCGCGAGGCGTTGTGGCACGCGTTGATCCGTCGAAACTACGGCGCTAATCACATGATCATCGGACGCGATCATGCGAGTCCCGGTAACGATTCGACCGGTAAGCCATTTTATCCGCCGTACGCCGCGCAGGAACTGGTCGAGAGCTTCTCCGAAGAGATTGGTATGCGTGTGTTACCGTTTGGCGAGTTTGTTTATCTGCCGGAAGAGGATCGTTACGAAGACGTACACAAGGTCAGCGCGCATGTAGCAACCGCGCAGTTGTCGGGAACGCTGATTCGCGACTGGTATCGCAACGGCGACACGAAGCTGCCGTCGTGGTTTGCGCGTCCGGAAGTGACCGAGGCAATTGCGGACGTTTACCCGCCGCGGCACAAACAGGGCTTTTGTATCTGGTTCACCGGGCTGAGCGCGTCGGGCAAATCGACGACGGCTGAGATCTTGACCGTGTTGTTGCAGGAGTTTGGGCGGCAGGTGACGCTGCTCGACGGCGATATCGTTCGCAATCACCTGTCGCGGGGATTGGGGTTCAGCAAAGAGGATCGCGACACAAACATCAGGCGGATCGGGTTTGTCGCCGCAGAGATCGTGAAGCACCAGGGAACGGTGATCTGCGCCGCCGTGAGCCCGTATCGCGCGACGCGCAACGACGTGCGCAGCCTGATCGGCAGCGAACGGTTCATCGAAGTGTTTGTGAACACACCGCTCGAAGAATGCGAGCGTCGCGACATCAAAGGGATGTATCGGAAGGCGCGCCTGGGCGAACTGAAGAACTTCACCGGCATCGACGACCCTTACGAACCACCCGCCAACCCCGAACTCGAAATCGACACGCTAAACCACACCGCGGAAGAAAACGCCCACGCGATCATCGCGTATCTCAAAGAACGTCAGTTTCTAGCCGCCTAATCCCACCAACGCAGTTGGTGGTACCTTCAGATCCAACCTACTAAAACGACCCAACACGGCGCAATCCCACCGACATAGTCGGTGGTACTTTCAGATCCAACCTACCAAACGACTCAACACGGCGCGCAATCCCACCGACATAGTCGGTGGTACTTTCATACCCCACCTACACCCCACCTCAAGGAGCAAGCAATCCCACCAACGCAGTTGGTGGTACTTTCAGATCCAACCTATCCAACTTCAAAAAGCGAAGCGACGTTGGTTCTTGTAGGTGGTGTATGAACAAACCACCAACTCCGTTGGTGGGATTGTTTCGGGGACGTCGGGTCTTTTAGGTCGGGTATGAAGGGACCACCAACTCCGTTGGTGGGATTGTCGGGGACGTCGGGTCTTTTAGGTCGGGTATGAAGGTATCACCAACTTCGTTGGTGGGATTGTTTCGGGGATGTCGGATCTTTTAGGTCAGGTATGAAGGGACCACCAACTTCGTTGGTGGGATTGTTCCGCAGACGTTGG
>DASUPR010000444.1:0-10619 GCA_036281015.1 Pyrinomonadaceae bacterium | reverse complement strand
ACCGTTCTTGATCGCCTTTGCGAGCGCATCGCTTGTTAATTCCGGCAAGTAAGTTATTTGTGCGCCGCGGCTGAGCGGCGTTAGAAAACCGGTGGAGAACTCGAACGTGTGATGCAACGGCAACACAGACAACACGCCGTCACTCGTCGACATGTCGAAAACTGACGACAACATCGAAACCATGCTCGTCAGGTTGCGATGCGAGAGCATCACGCCTTTGGGTTGGCCTGTCGTGCCGGAAGTGAAGATGAGTGAAGCCACACTCTGCGCCGTGACACGTTGCGGCAACAGCGCGATGCGCTCGTCTTCGGTCTGCTCGTCCGGCATTTCGAAGACTTCGGTGTAGGTCCAGAGACGCGCTGTGCCTTCTTGTTGCAGTCGTTCACGGAGATCTGGACGCTCATCGAGAACGGCTTCGCTGGCGATGATTCCCGCAGCGTTTCCTGCACGTGCGAAGTTGAGAATCTCGTTTGTCGAACTCTCCGGATCGCATGGGATGCAAGTCGCACCGGCCTTCAACACGCCGAAGTAAGTCATGCCCCATTCGGGCGCGTTGTTGCTGACCAGCATCACGCGATCGCCCGGTTTGATCCCGTGGGCTGCGAGAAAACCTGCGACTCGCGTCGCGAGCTCGCGCAGATCGGCGTAGGTGTACTGCTCTTTGCGCCCGTCGCGTTCGATACGCATCGCGACGCGCGTGGCGTGACGCTTGGTCGAGGTTTCGAAGAGCTCAAGAAGATCGCGATACGTGTAAACGCGCTTCGGCTGCGCGCGCATCTCGTCTTCGAGTGTCGGGAACACCCACTTCGTCAGTCCGGGCAGGTGAATGTTGAGCCAGTAGTCAAACCAGTCGAACTGCTCGGGATTCCACGTCAGCAGCGCGCGCTCGTCTTCACTAACGCGCTCAAACAGCGCGCGCACGTTCTCGGAACGAAACACGTAAGCGTTTTCGACGGTGAACGGGCGAAACATGTCGAACGCCTCGGTCGTTTCGCGCGTCATCTCTTCGACGCGTTCGACCTTGTCCTTGACCATGTCGATCACTTCGCCGACACGCCCGCCGCCCCAACGCGGCCGCATACGATCGAGCAGCGACGACGCTTTCTTCGCGGTCGCATTGAACATCGGCACGGACGTGTTATCGAACTTCGACGTGGTGACCACGCGCGGCTCCATGCGCGCCGCAATGCGATTCAGAATCTTGACGCCGGTGTCTTTCTCTTCGAAGTGCCGGCGCTTATCGAGACCGCACAGCCCGACGATGCGTTCCATGTTGTTCGCGTTTGCATCACCAGTGGCCGCTTGAAACACGAGCCGCGGCTCCTCGACGCACGCCTGCGCCGAAACAGCAAGCATCACCGACGCGACCTGGTCCACGGGAGTGATGTCGAGAATTAACTTTGGATCGGCAGGTATTTGCGTTTGACCCTTGCGGATCAAAAAGATGATCGGCGCCGTTGTCGTGAATCCCTCATTCCATCCCGGGAACGGATACGACATTGCGGACTCGACGATACTCGGGCGGACGATACTTCGAACAATCCCCGGTTCAGCAGCGACGAGCTGTTCGCCAAGCGACTTCGTGTACGTGTAGATGTTGGGCCAGCCCCAGTAAGCCGCGCGCTCGACGCCGAGATCGGTCAAACGTGTTCTGGTCCAAACCTTTCGCTCGCGAGCGACAGCCAGTCCAAGCGCATCCGGATCGTCGATGTCGCGGCCTTCTTCATTCAAACGCTTGCGCGCAAGCTCGCGAAACTTTGCGACCATCATCGCGTCGCGCGCTTCATCACGCACGCGTTCCGCGAGTTTCGCGCAGTCAGCGATCTCCTTGTCGACGGAAAACTCCACACCCGGCATCTCATGCCTTCGCGGGAAATAACCAAGCACGTCATCACTTTCCCAAACCGCGCCGGAACGATTGCCCGCGACAAAGCACGTCGAAACGTGGACTAGCGCCGGGCGCTTCATTCGCTTCGCAAAAGCGATCACGTTTTGCGTGCCGACAACATTCGTGCGCAGACCGCTTTCGAGCGTGGGATTGAACGTGACGTTGCCGGCAGAGTTGATGATGATGTCGATGTCGCCGGCGATCGCCTGCGCTTCTTCTTCGCTGTAGCCGAAGTTCGTGTCGGCGATGTCGCCGCCTTTGACGACGACCTTGTCCTGGATGAAACCTTCGAGCGCGGAACCGTAACGCTCGCGCAGCGGATCAAACGGCGGCGCGGTAATGATGTTGTTCCAGAAGCGCGTCTCCGATTCTTCCTGCGAGCGCGCGCGCACCGTCAGGTAGATCTTGCCGACGTTGGGAAAGCGATGGAGCAACATGCTCAGCGTCACTTTGCCGAGAAACCCCGTACTTCCGATCAAAAAAATCTTTCTGTCTTTATAGATCTCAGTAGGCGAAAGTCTCATTTCAAATCCCTATTCCATGTCGGCAATGCCAATCATTGGCTGGTGCAGCATTGTGATCTCGGCGGAGTTGCCCATGTAACTGCGAGCCATCGCAATCGCTTCAGTCAGATTGTCCGCGCGTTCCCAACCCAGGATCCCCGGCACGTGCGCGTTTTCGGCGCCCGCGGCGATCACGCGGCCCACGTGCTGGCGGCCGTTCTCGCCCCAGTACCACATGAAAAACGGATGCGCGCCGTGATAGGCGTTGCCG
The DNA here is from genome assembly GCA_036281015.1 of Pyrinomonadaceae bacterium. Lineage (GTDB taxonomy): Bacteria > Acidobacteriota > Blastocatellia > Pyrinomonadales > Pyrinomonadaceae > PSRF01. Next base: position 7,957 of record DASUPR010000444.1, on the reverse strand, counting down.
CGCCGGTACATCTCAATGTAGCTCGGATTGTTTGCAAACTCTTGTTCGTACTTCTCACGCAAAGTGAATGCGTCGCGCGTTTCCGGCAACAGTCGATGGAAAAACTCGATGTAGCTCGGATGAAACTGGTGATCGAAGTCGTCGTAACACGGGTGGTGCAGGATCAGCACGCCGCCTTTTTTCAACAACGGCTTGTTGCGATAGAAGTTGAAGTGATAACCAAGCGCCATCACCTGGACCAGCAACGGGTTCAGGATCGAATACACGTTGTACGGCGAAATGTCGGGAATGCCGGTGATCAGGATGTCGGCCTGGCCGCGAATCGGAATCGCGTATTGCTCGAAACCCTTCGCGACGATCTTCGCATGCACCGGTTCGGTTTTGCCGGCGTGACAGGCAATCATTTCGTATTGCGACGGCCGCGAGTGCAACAGTTTACGGCGCGCGGCGCGCGGCAGCTTGCCCATCGTGTAGCGCATGGCTTCAAACTTCATGCGATCGAACGCGGTGAAGTCGTCTTCGTTGCGCAGCAGAAAATCCATGTCCGCGCCGTACATGCGATTGTTGATGGCGGTCTCGATGTGAAAGACATTCAGTTCTCGATCGACGATTTTTCCGAGCTGCACGACCTTGTGATTCAAAGACGAGCGTGCCGGATCCATGTAACTGTCTGAATCGCGAATCGTCTGCGGATCGTGGTGCATTCGCAGCGACTCGTAGTCGCAGAGCCCGACGGCGACTGACTTGTGACCGCCGTCCATCGGCACGAGATTGATGTTGACGTAGATCAGCAGATCGCTTTCGGCAGCGCGGCGATTCAGCACTAACGGATCTTTGTGTTTGGTTTCGCCGATCTTGATGAGTCCATCGGACCACTCGGCGTCGTGGTTGTAATAACGATCCGGATAGTAGTCGGCGAAAATTCGCGGCCCGGCCATGCGCTTCATTTCCCACTCGGTCATCTTCCGGTGTAGGGAATTGGCGATGATGATGTGAACGTCGTCAACGCCGTGACCGGCGAGCATGTCGCAGACGATTTCGAGAATCGTCTGGCGAATGTCCGGCGTGGCCATCGGCGGCAACGGGAGGCTGATGTCGTCCACGGCGATAGTCACTTTCATTCCCGGTTCGAGTTGCGCGAACAGCGGATCGCAGTCGTGTGGATGATTCAGCGCGTAACGGATCGCGGCTTCGCGATTCGGCAAACCCTTGATCGACGGATTCGGATAGAGCACGCGCGTGCCGATCGGGAGATCTTCGAGAATGAAGTCTTCGCCCGATGGAATGATGCGCGGCGCGCTGTCGCGGTCGATGTAGACGACGGATTCGTGTGTTTTACGTCTGAGTTGAAGTGCCATTATTTTAGATTCAGTATCGGCCAGTCGTGGTGCAGCGCCGTTTGTCGCAAGCGCATGTCCGGGTTGATGACCGCCGGGTGGCCCACGATCGACAGCATCGGAAGATCGCTCATGCTGTCGGTGTAGGCGTAAGAGTCACTCAAGCTGATGCCTTCGCGCTCGGTGTAGGTCCTGATCCACGACGCTTTTGTCGCCGCGGCCATCACGGGCGGCAACAACCGGCCCGTCGCGACCCCGTTTACAAATTCGAGCCGGTTCGTGACGAACTCCGTGATTCCCAGGTGCCGCATCAACGGTTCGACCGAGAGGTCCAGCGCGCCCGTGATCACCACCTGGCGCAGGCCCAGCTTTCTTGATTTCTCGATTAGCTCGTAAGTGCCGGGAAAGACTGCCGGCTTGATCACGTCTTCAAACAACTCCTGCGCGAAGTAGCGCAGGCGGTCCTCGGATTGGCCCGTGTAGCGCTTGAAATAGAGGTCGTTAAATACTTTTCGGCTATACTGGTCCGTCACTGCGAACAAAGGCAGGCTCAGGTACGTGGCGGCAGTTTTTTTTAAACTGGCCATCAGCCCCTGCTGACGGCTGGCGTAAAAAGAAAGCGTATGCACCAGATTGGTGCTCACCAGAGTTCCTTCAAGATCGTAGAATGCTGCCCCTGCCAAGCTCTCCTCCTGTAAACCCGGCGTGAATTATTGCTGGTTGGCGCCGAAACGTGAGCCACTATACCGTATTAAGTGCCGTTTCGTTAACGCGAAAGCAAAAGTATTACAAACTGTATGGCGATGCTAGACAATCGGAGGTCGATTGATGGGAAATCTTAGGAAAAGCGGCGAAAAGGTGCGTGCGGTGATGATGGTTTCGGCGGTAGTTTCGCTCGTTTTTGCGGGTGTTGCCTGCCAGACGGCGCCCACGACCGACCGCCTGGCGATCGATACGGGTGACGCGAAGGCGGCTGCGGACCGGATCGCCGAGGCGGACGCGCTTTACGACGGCCGGGAGGACATCAACAAGGCGAGAGTCGCGGTGGCCGCGCTGCGGCAAGCGCGAACGGCTGACTACAGCAACTACGAAGCGGCATGGAAACTGTCGCGCGCGGCGTTCTACGTTGGGGACCGCACCGATAGCGATTCCGAACGGGATGACATGTTTCGCGAAGGCGTCGAGGCGGGAAAGGTGGCGGTCGGGCTTCAGCCGAACAAACCGGAGGGCCATTTCTGGTTAGGGGCGAACTACGGCGGCACCGCGGCCCACAGCACGCTCGCGAACCTTTCGAGTTTTCAGGACATTAAGGGCGAGATGGAAGCGGTGTTGAAGATTGACGAGAGTTATCAGGGCTACAGCGCTTACGTAGGTCTCGGGCGACTCTATTTGCAAGCGCCGCGCGTGCTGGGTGGTGATGCGAACAAAGCGATTGAGTATTTGGAAAAGGGATTGAAGTTGAATCCCAACAACACTGTGATGCGGCTGCACCTCGCCGAGGCGTTCGTAGAAAGCAATCGCGGCGCGGAAGCAAAGAAACAGATCGAAACCATCATGTCCGCGACCCCCGATCCGAAATACACTGCGGAACACAAAGACGCCGTCGCGAAGGCACAGAAACTACAGGAGAAGATTCGTTAGATCCGTGGCTACGGGCGGGTGAGGCGGCGGATTTCTTCGAGGGTGCGCCGGTGTTGTTCGAGTTTCTGGCCGGCCTCGCCGTGTTTGCCTTCGGCGGTTAGGCGTTGGTAGTCATCGAATTCCTGGATTGCGCGGTTTACTAACTGTTGCAGGTTTTGTGAAGGTGTCGGACCTGCGGCTGCACCCGGAGATGCAGGTGTACCGGGCTGGCTTGGTTGCGTTGAGCCAGTCTGACCGAGTTGTGCGGGGCTTGTTTGGCTCGGTTGTGTGCCCGGCTGCAGCGCGTGGGCGGCGTCGCCGAAGAGGTTCGTCATTGCTTCGCCGAACGTCGAACCGTACGCGAGCTTCTCGTGCGTTGCAAGGACCACGATCCTCAACTCCGGCATCGGACTGTGTTCCGCCTGCAAATAAATCGGCTCGACAAACAACAACGAACGCCCAAGCGGTATCACCAGCAAATGCCCGCGTATTACGCGCGACCCTTGCTGGTTCCACAACGTAAACTGGCCGGAAAGCTGCGCGTTCTGATCGATACGCGCGTCGATCTGCAATGGCCCATCAATCAAACGCGACTTCGGGAAGTTGTACGCGAGTAACTTGCCGTAGTTCTCACCGTCGCTTCGTCCTGCAATCCACCCAATCAAGTTATTCCGGTTCACCGGCGTGAACGGCAGGATCAGCACAAACTCCATCGACTGCGGCTCACCCGGCAACTGCATCAACACGTAATAGGGATCGATCGGCGTGGTCTGCTTCTTGGCGTCTTTATCGAGCGTGATTCGGTTCGCGATGTTCCAGGCGTCTTCACGCTGGAAAAAAGTCTTCGGATTCTGCGTGTGATAGAGGTTGTAAACCTCGCCCTGCGCGCGCAACAGCGTTTCCGGATAACGCACGTGCGCCCGCAAATCAACCGGCATCTCACTCGCGTCGCGAAACAGTCCCGGAAACACGCGCTGGTACGCAGCAATCAGCGGGTCTTGCTTGTCGAACACGTAAAAGTTCGCCGAGCCGTTGTAAGCATCGATCACGACCTTCACGCTGTTGCGAACGTAATTAACCGAATTCCCGGCAACGTCGTGATGGGTCGAGTAGGGAAAGTTAGTCGACTCGGTGAACGCGTCGATAATCCAGAACAGCCGGCCTTCGTTGCTGACGACGATGTAGGAATCTTTGTCGTAGGTTAAGAACGGCGCCACGCCGTTGAGGATCGAGCGAAGGTTGCGATTGATCAGCACGCGGCTGTCGCTTCGCACGTCATTCGAGAACGGCAGCTTCGACAAGTCGCCGAGACTCCACGCCAGGAGCATGCGCCGCAAGCGATTGCCGATCCTGATCCCGCCGGTGCCTTGATACGACGTATACGTGTTCGTATCGCCCTGCGGATAATCAAACTCTTGCTGGCTTGTGTTGACGTAGACGTAACGATCCGTCAGCTCGCCGTAGTAGATCTCCGGACGCGTGACCTTGATCTCCGGCGCGGTCGACTGGACCGGCATGTTTGAAAGCACAAACTGCGGCAGACCTTCGGACGTGAAACCGTTCGCGCTGTTCATCGTCACGCCGTAACCGTGGGTGTAAATGAGCCGCTGATTGATCCAGTTCAGCCCGGACGGCGGCAGTTTCGCATCGTTGATCTCGCGCGGCGCGATCATCATTTGCCGCGTTTGGCCTCCGACGACGTAACGATCCACGTCGACGTCAGGGAAGTCGTAGTAAGTGCGAATCGCCTGAATCTGGCGCAACGTGTCCTGAAGCGCGCGCCAGTCCCAGAGGCGAATGTTGTCGACGCTCGCGCGATTATTTTGCAGATCGAGCGCGGCGATGGACGTCTCCGCCTCGTAGTCGCGCAACTCGATCTGGTCCAGGCCGAAACCGCGGCGCGTCCATTCAAGGTTGTGACCGATGTACGGCGTTTCCCGATCGAGCTCGTTGGGTTTGACGATGAAACTCTGAATGTACGCAGGCACGAGCACGACGCCGAGGATGTACACACCCAGCGGAAGCGCCACCGCGATCACGAGCAGACCAAAACGTCTGAAGCTGAACGCGTTCACGAGCGAAACGATCGCGCCGATGATAAGCGCCACCATCACGAAGAGCAGCGCGGGAAGCGTGTAATGCGCTTCGGTGTAAGTGACGCCCGAAAAGATCGGATGGTCCTGCCAGAGATACGGGAAGCGCGAGAGATACGTCCGCCAGCTCAGCACCAGCAACACGAGCGCGAGTGCGCAACACACGCCGCGAAACGCAGCGCCTGACGACCAGCGCACGCTCGGCTTCAGCACCGTCTGCGGCAAACCGAGAAGCGAATACGCCAGCGCCGCTAACAGGATGATCACCGTGACGCCGAACAGCCACGAACTAACCAGATCGTAGAACGGCAGCGAAAACAGGTAGAACCCGAGCGACTTGCCGAAGATCGGATCGTGCGTCGCCGTTGCCGGCTGATTGAAATAAAGCGCGAACTGCCGCCAGTGCTCTTTCAATTTGAAGCCGTAGATCAGTCCAAAAACACCGGAGACGATCCAACCAAGCGGCCGGATGAATTTCGCCGGAGAAAACTGAAACGGCTGGTTGTTGAGAACGATCGTGCGTTTTTCAAAAGCGTACGCACCGAAGAGTCGCTGAAACAGCCAGAACGTGGCGCTCAGCAGCACCGCGGTCAGCAGCGCGGAGCCAACGAACAGCAGGGCTTTGGCTTTGAAGATGTACCAGTAGACTGAAGAGTAGCCCAGTGAGTTAAACCAGAGCGCCGACAAGTAGATCGAGACTATGCGCGAGAACGAGACCACCAGCAGCACCGCGGCAATCAGAAACCAGACCCACAGCCGCCGCCGGCGTGGGGTCGCGTCGATCACCTTTGCGTTGCGCGCGTTTGCACTCACGCCGGATAGCATACACGGAATCTGTGTAATATGTAGATAGCGTGTATAATCGCCCGGTTTGCAGTAGTCGCGGTGTTTACCTACTGATGCTTCAGCCGGAAACCATTCTTCAGGGCCGTTATCGCATTATTCGCCAGCTCGGACAGGGCGGTATGGGCGCCGTGTACGAGGCGATCGATCAACGTCTCGACACGACCGTGGCGCTGAAAGAGACGTTGTTTTCCGACGAGCGCCTGCGCAAACAGTTCGAGCGCGAGGCACGGCTCCTGGCGCGTTTACACCATCCCGCGTTGCCGCGTGTCAGCGATCATTTTTCGGAAGGCGACGGCCAGTTTCTCGTGATGCAGTTCATCCCCGGCGACGATTTGTCGGAGATGATGAACCGCAAGCGTGGCCCATTTCCCGCGGACCAGGTGCTGACGTGGGCGGACCAACTGCTCGACGCGCTCGACTACCTGCACACGCAGGATCCGCAGATCGTTCATCGCGACATCAAACCGCAAAACCTGAAGCTCACTACCCGCGGACAGGTGATCCTGCTGGACTTTGGTTTAGCAAAGGGACAGGCCGGCGACATCTCGCGCATTACGACTTCGGCGAGCATTTTCGGCTACACGCCGAATTACGCGCCACTAGAACAGATTCAAGGCCTCGGCACTGACTCGCGCAGCGATCTCTACTCGCTCGGCGCGACGCTCTATCACTTGATGACGGGCGTCAAACCGCCTGACGCGTTGACGCGCGCGGCTGCCGTGGTCAACGGTCAGCCCGACCCGCTGGCTCCGGCCAGTGAAGCAAATCCGGCAGTGGCGCGTGATGTCGATTCAGTGCTGGGCAAGGCGATGGCGCAGAACCGCGAACAGCGATTCGCGTCCGCGGCTGACATGCGCCGGGCGTTGCACGAGACCGATCAGGCGACGACGGTGGTGAATCGTGGTGAAGCACAAACGGTGCTGTTTCCGCCGCCGGCGAAGACTGTCTCGGCGCCGACGCAAACAGCCGTGGCGCAGAACACGGTTAAGTCGGGCGAGACGACGGTTGTGAGGCCAGTCAACGCTGGACCAGGCAGACGAATGTTGCCGGTAGCATTGTCCGCGGTCGCGCTGTTGGTGTTGGCGTGCGGCGTCTTTGGTTTCTACGTTTTGAAGAAGAAAGATCGTGGCGAGGTTATGCAGGTGACCGTTCCGACGCCGACGCCGGTCTCGACTCCTGCGGTTGCCGAGGCAACACCGGCGCCCTCCGGGACTGAAAACGAGAGCGCGACGCCTGACAAAGACGAAACGGCGACAACGACGAAGCCCGCGCCCACGCCGAAGAAACAGGAACGAGCTTCGCGCGAGGAAGCGACACCGGATCGGCGTCCCGACGAACCACGCGTTCAGGTTGAAGTGGAGACACATGAGGAAGAGCCGCCGAATGCTCCGACGCCTCCGAATGTCGGGCCGGACGGCGTGCCTCGGGTGCGCCGGCCGCAGACGAGAGTGTTGCCGGGTGGGACGGTGATGCGGGTTTTGCCGGACGGTTCGCAAATAATCACGATGCGCGACGGCACGCGTGTCTACGTTGCGCCGGATGGCCGCCGGACAGTCGTTCCTCCGCGCGACCGCCAGAACCGCCGCACCCCGCCCGCTCCAACCCCCTCGCCGTGAGACTGCAGCTGCGGCTTTGCGGTAACCGTTAACAATTTTGCCGCACCGTTCGTACTTTGGCGCCATGCGCGCTCTGGTTACCTTGCCGCGGGCTGTGATTGCGCTGGTCCGCTGCGATGCGGCTTCGCCGCGGTGGTCTGCTGCGGTGCGGCTTCGCCGCCGGATGTGAGGCAAGGCTCCGCCTTGCCGGAGTGTGGAAATGGAGAGAGAAGGGGCTACGCCCCTGGTACGGCCTTTGGCCCAAACCAGTCGGGGCAGAGCCCGAACCAGGGGCGTAGCCCTAACTACTTAAAGGAGCGCACCGGCGAGGCATAGCCTCGCCTCACATCCGGCGGCGAAGCCGGAGTGAAGTGGCCACTTGAAGCCGCAGTGAAGTGATTACTTAAGTAGCAACCGCGGTGACTCTAGTAGCAAACCGCGGAGACTCTGGTAGCAAACCCGCGGT
>DASUPR010000443.1:0-5035 GCA_036281015.1 Pyrinomonadaceae bacterium | reverse complement strand
AACACCGCACCCGATCGCACGCTGCCATTCTCAGCCGCAATCAACCCGCCGTGCAGTTCAACGAGATGACGCACGATCGCGAGACCGAGACCGAGCCCGCCGTGCATGCGCGTAGTTGAGCCGTCCTCCTGCCGGAATCGTTCGAAAACGTGCGGCAGAAAATCCGGCGCAATGCCGGGTCCAGTGTCGCTAACCTGGATCTCGGCATACGTGCCATCCTGCGTGACACTGATCCCGACAGAGCCGCGCGCGGGTGTGAACTTCGACGCATTCGACAACAGGTTCCAAACGACCTGCTGCAAACGATCGGCGTCGCCCGCGACGATCTTCACTCCTTCCTCGTAATGCGGCTCGATCTTGATTTCTTTTGCGTCAAACGCCGGACGAACCGCATCGAGCGCGGCGTTGACAACCGTGACCAGATCCACCGGTCCGAGATGCAACTGAAGTTTGCCGGTGATGACGCGAGAAACGTCGAGTATGTCTTCGATGATTTGCTTTTGCGCCCATGCATTGCGCTCGATGACGTCGATCGCGTGCGTCGTACTCTCCTGGTCCAGTTTTCCTGACTTCAGCATGCGCGACCAACCGATCACGGCATTCAACGGCGTGCGCAGCTCGTGCGACAGCGTCGCCAAAAATTCGTCTTTCAACCGGTTCGCCTTTTCCGCTTCAGCACGCGCGCTGCGCTCACGCACGAGCAGGTGCGCCAGCTTCTCTTCGGCGCGTTTGCGTTCCTGAAACTGTCCGATCTGGCTGCCGACGCTGCCGATCATTTCGAGCAGTTCGCGGTCCGGTTGCCGTATCTCCTGGCTGAAAAACTCGATCACGCCGATCACTTCACCGCCGAGCAGGATCGGAAAACCAAAACCAGCGCGCAGACCCGAGCGCTCGGCAATTGGACCACGCAGAAAATTGCGGTCCTTTCGCAGGTTCGGAATCCAGACGGGTTTTCCGCTCTCCCAAATCCGGCCCGGCAAACCGCTGCCCTTGCCGAACGGCGTCGTGACGCAGGCCAGTTCAAACTCCATCACGTCGATCACCGGCGTGTGCCAGATATCAACACAACGCAGCACCTTTTCCTGATGGTCCACCGACCACAGAACTCCGACCTGCCAACCGAGACTCTCGCAAACCGTTTCGAGAATCTCGTGCGTCCCTTCCACGAAATCCATCGAACGTGAAACGATGCGCGTGATCGCGTATTGCAGCGCGAGCCGGTGCTCGGTGCGCCGCCGTTCCGTGATGTCGCGTGTGAAACCACGCGAGTGTACGAACTTTCCATCTTCGAAATACGCACTCGAATCGATGCGCACGGTTTTAAGCGAGCCGTCTTTACAACGCAGGCGCGCTTCGAAGTCGCGCAACACTTCGCCCTCGCGCAGCCGCTCGAGTATGTCTTCGATGACTTCGCGGTCGTAATGAAAGTCGACGATGTTGCGGCCGACGTACTCGTCGCGTTCGTAACCGAGCATGTCGAGCTCGGCTTGGTTGGCGCGGAGGATCGTGCCGTCAGCGACGACCCAGTGCAGGCCGACTGAAGCGTTGTCGAAGAAGTCAGTCAATTCCGACTGGCTGCGGCGCAACGCGAGTTCGTCTTGTTTGCGGCTGGTGATGTCGCGTTTGATGCAGACGTAACAATGCGGCTCGCCGAGTCCGCTGCGCATCGTGAAAACCGAGAGATCGATGTTGAGCTCTTCGCCGGTCTTGGTACGAATGACTGTCTCGACGGAAAACTCGTCGGTTTCGGCGAGCTGATGTTTCATCTCGGCGAAGGTCGCTTCGTCGAGCTCGTTGGCGAGAGTTTGACCTTTCAGATCCTCGTCCGGGTAACCGAGCAGCGTGAAATGGGCGCCGTTTTGTTGGATATAGAAACCTTCAGGGTCGATGATGGCGATGGCTTCTTTGGAGTGGTCGAAGATTTCGCGGTAGAGGTCGGAATGCAGTTCGACAGGCCGTGCCGATGGCGCGGCGCGCTCTTCTCTCGCTGAGAAGGCCTTTTGCGACATGAAAACGCCCCCAAAAACTACGCGGGATCAGGTCAACCGGGGGTGTTCGTCGGGTAAAAGGGATATTAGCACTAAACTAATCTGCCATTAAAGATACCGGCCGCACGGCGATGGTTGCATTGGTCCGAACGGACTCGTAAACGGCGTTTACCAGCTCGACGGACATAAGCCCGTCGAGAGCGGTGACGAGCGGCGGCGTGTGGTTGAGAATCGCGTCGACAAAAGCGCGGTCTTCCTGCATGTAGCCCCATTTTTCATCGCGCGGCAATTGCTGCATCGACTGTTCGGTGAAGTGACCTTCGAGGTTGGTGCTACAGACGAGGGTTTCCATTTCGCGCGTTACGAACGTCGCGTGGTGGCAGAAGACTTCGACGCGTTCGAACGGAAACAGCCAGCTTGCGTCGGCGGCGGTCGCGAGCGTGGCGTGGAAGCCGCTCTTAAACTTCAGCAGCACTGAGAAGTCGTCTATTTCGCGGTATTCGTGTTGTGAGCCGATGGCGTGCAGGCTGTCGACTTCGCCGAAGAGGAACCGCATCATGTCGAACATGTGAATTGGTGTTTCGTAGAGAAAGCCGCCGGTAACGGACGGGTCGCCGGTCCAGTCCGGATTGAGCAGTTCGCCGCGGTTCATCTTCACGTGCGCAGAATGTGGGACGTGTTTTTCAGTGATGAGCTGTTTGAGAGTTGCGTAAACGGGGGCGAAGCGCCGGTTGTGTCCGACCTGGACCACGGATTTCGAACCATTCGCTTTCGCGAAGACGGATTCAGCGTCCGAGATGTTGATGGCAAGTGGTTTTTCGCAGAAGACGTGTTTGCCTGCGTCGAGCGCCGCGAGTGTGAGCGCGACGTGTTGCGTGTTGGGCGCGGTGATGTAAACGGCGTCGCAACGTTCGATGACTTCGGTTGAACTCTCCGCAGCTTGAGCATCGTTCGTGCGCGCGAGCTTTTCTGCGCGTTCACGATCCACGTCGTGAATGGCTACCAGTTGAACGCGCTCGTCACGCGCGAGTATGCCAGCGTGAACGCCGCCGATGTATCCGGCGCCAATAACCCCGACTTTTAGTTTCATACAGTTTCCAGAACGCGTCTCGTCGCGCTGAGCGCCTCGTTCGCCAGTTCGAAAGGATCACGTTCCCAATACTCAGGCCGGAAGATCTCGACACTCGCAACCTTGTCGTAACCAATCTTCCGAAACGCACCGAGCAGATCACGCAAAGGCAGGATGCCGAGTCCGGGCAGCAGCCGGTGCTTGTCCAGCAACTGCTCGCGCGGCAGGTTCTCCGCGTCGTTGATGTGAAAGACGTAAAGCAGATTCGGATCGAGAGCTTCGACCATCTCGATCGTCGAACCGCCGGCGTAAAAGTGAAAACTGTCGATCACGAGGCCGAGGTTCTTTCGTTCCGTCGCGCGCACGATTTCGTGGGCGAGGCCGAGCGTCGGCACACTGCAATCCGGTTGGCCCAAAAACTCAAACGCGAGTGACACATTGTGGCGGGCGGCGATGTCGCAGAGTTCGCCGAGCACGCGGGATGATTCCGCGATGACTTCGTCGCGCGTGATTCCACGATTTGGCAGCGGACTCGGCACAACTACGATAAACGGGCACGCGATCTTTTCCGCCACCTGACTCAACTCCGCGCACTGTTCCTTGATTCCGTTCCACGTGACCGCGTCGCGAAACGTAACGTGCTCGATCGAGTTGATACTCAACGGCGGGACGCCGCTCGTGGCGATGATTTCGTTTAGCTCGCGGCTGGTGCGATGGTGCAAAAACGTCCGGAGTTTATCGGCCCAGATCTCCAGATAATCGAAGCCGGCGGCCTTCGCGGCCTGAAAATCAGTGGCCAGATCAGCCTGCATTGTGGTCGCGCCATTCAGTGCTATTTGCATCGCCGAAGCATAGCACGAATGGCCATTCCCGTTGGTTTGACTTGCCCGGACATTAGTTGTAAAAGCGTCCTGTCTGAACAATAGAAGGAGAGTGACAAATGGCTTTACGACTTGGCGACATAGCACCCGATTTCACAGCGGATACGACGGAAGGCCCCATTCGCTTTCACGAGTGGATTGGTGATAGCTGGGCAGTCCTGTTCTCCCACCCCAAAGACTTTACGCCCGTCTGCACCACCGAGCTTGGCTACGTGGCCCGCTCGAAGCCCGACTTCGAAAAACGCGGTGTGAAAGTGATTGGTCTGAGTGTCGATCCCACCGATTCGCACAAGAAGTGGGCAGAGGACATCAAGGAAACACAGGGAACGGAACTCAACTTTCCCGTGATTGCCGATCCGGACCACAAAATCGCCGAACTGTACGACATGATCCACCCGGAGATTAGCGATATCTTCACAGTGCGCTCCGTGTTCGTCATCGGCCCAGACAAAAAAGTGAAGTTGATGATTACTTACCCGGCAAGCACCGGCCGCAACTTCGACGAGATTCTGCGTGTGATTGATTCTCTGCAGTTGACGGCGAAGTACAGCGTGGCGACGCCGGTGAATTGGAAAGACGGCGACGACGTGATCATCGTGCCGTCGCTTTCGGACGAAGCTGCGAAGGAGAAGTTCCCGGGCGGCTGGAGAGCGCCGAAACCTTACTTGCGCATCACGCCACAACCGAACAAGCAGCAGGCATCGACTGACACGGCTGCGAAGAGCGCTTCGTAAATTTGTGTTTTGATTGAGTAGGTCCTACGGGTTTACCTGTAGGACCTATTCTTTTTCGAAGAAGTGCGCTTTATCGGTTTCGAGGCGCAGCCACACCGGAGCTTCGACTTCCGCACGAAAATCTGCTGGAGCACGCGCGATCAGTCGGTGCGGGCCGACCGATAGAAATACGAAAGTCTCGTTTCCCATCAGTTCGGTGACGTAAACACTCGCCGGGATCGCGCCGTCTTCCGGCTGTGTCAGAACATGAATGTGTTCTGGACGGAGTCCCATTGTTACGGCTGCGTTGGGGTGGGTGATTGGGATTCTTAGCGAGTCGCTCACGAAAAATCCTTGATCGACGCGGCCTTCGATAAAGTTCAT
>DASUPR010000442.1:0-6037 GCA_036281015.1 Pyrinomonadaceae bacterium | reverse complement strand
TGGATCCCGCCCTGCGATTGACCCGCCGGTGTTGGCGATTGCGTACGCGTTGTCGCGCCGGTCTCGAAGTTGTGTTGCGCGAAGGAACTGAACCCGTCCGCATCCGTGACGGTGGTCGGGTAAGCAAAGGTGTTGCGATTGATGCTGTCAGAGAACGAGTCTGTGTAGATGATGCTGCTCTGGTGGCCTGAAGCATCAGTAGTCGAAGCAGGCGAACCGGTCGTGTAGTAGTTGGTGTAGCTGGTCAGCTTCTTCGCCGCATTGTTGATATCGGTGACGTCCCAACGCGAGACTGAAGTCAGGTTGCCACGCGCGGTGAACGAGGTGCTGTATGAACCGTCGTGCTGCGTGGCTGCCGCTGGTGTAGCTGAGAGCCGCGCCGGGTCGTCATAGCCATAGGTGATCTTGCCCTCGAAGCTCGCGCCATTCTTCAACTGCACTTGCGACACCAGTCCGATGATGCGGCGGTCGAGATAAGCCTGACTCAGGTTGTAGTCAGTCAACGTCTGGCGAATCTCAGTCACACCATCGGCAGCATATTCCTTCACCGCATAAGGCAAGCCCCACTGCGCGTACGAGCCGTAGTCAATCACCGTGCGACGGCGATTACCGCTTGGATCGTAAACGTTAGTTTCTACTACACGTGGGTTAAGCTCATATCCAACCGCGGTGTTGTCCTGCGTCCAGGCCATCGTGGTCCACTTCTGCCGCACGCCGCCCGACCACACCTCACTCAGCGTGGTCAATCCCTTCTGCCAGCCGGCGCCGTAATACTCCTTGTAGATCGTGCCGTCCGGCGCAGTCAGCACACACGCACCATCACCAGCCACGCTGTAGGTCGTGATCACCTGCGCCGGCACCCCGTTCACCCCGGTCCAGTTGCGCGCCGACACGCGGCTGTCCAACAAGCGCGGCACGTCGCCCGCCGGTGTTTCATAAGTGAAGCTGGTCGCGTTGCGCTCAATCGCGCCAAAGTAGTTTCTGATTACCGAGACTTGCAGCGAGTTGGTGTAATCAAAGGTGAAGTGGGAAGTGTCGTTCAGCGCGACCTGTGTAATCACCGGCAGCACCGTGCCGTTCTTCGTGCCGATCACCACACCACTCGTAAAGCTCGACTGCATGGTCCGCGTGCCCCAGCCAAAGCTGACCCACTGGTGCGCCGGTTGCCCATTCCACGCTTGCGTGACGGACAGCAGATTCGCGTTGTTGTCGTAGTTGAAGGTGATGACACGGCCCAGCGTGTCGGTGATGTTGCCGATCTGGCCCAATGCATTGCGGAAGACACTGAGGTAGTTGCCGTTGCGATCCTTGACCTGTGTGCAACGATACTCGTTATCAACCTCGGTGAAGCTGAGCTGAGTTCCGTCAGCAGAACGTAGCAGCAGGTGCGGGCTGTTATCGGTTAATTGCAAGTAGGAAGAATCAGTCGACTCGTAGACATTCGACGTACCCACCTGCAACAGTTCGACGCGCTGGCCACTGGCCGTGATCAGGAGATACGCATTCTTACCTCTCTGCGCGTCAAAGACGCCACGTTGCACGCTCGGGAAGCCAAGCCGAAAACCGGGACTCGGAAAGCCGTTGTCTTCGTCGAAATGCAGGTACGGACCGGAACGCGTCCAGACCATCGAGGAGTAAGACAACCCAAGCCCGAGATCGAGACCATTGCGCCCCGGCAGACTCAGCAGCGGCACACTCCACACAGCATCACGCGACAACATGCCACGGCCGGGTTGATTGCGCGCATCCACCCGTGCGCTAATCAGCGACGCCGCATTCGCCGTTGCCGAACCATTCGGGACAATACTCCCCAAAACACTCGCAAACTCCGGCGCCTCTTCAAACGCACGGCGCACATTCACGCGGCCGTTAGTCGGCACCACACTTTCCCAGTAGGCCCAACCCGACGCATCCGGATCGCGCATCAGAAACGTCTTGTAGAGATCGTAAACGTACCAGTGATCGTTACGATTGCGGGCCGCATACTCCGCCGACTCAAACAAGGTCTTCCCGAACTCCACCGCCGCAAGCTTCACCGACGGCTGTCCCTGCGGATAAG
Source organism: Pyrinomonadaceae bacterium (assembly GCA_036281015.1). Taxonomy (GTDB): domain Bacteria; phylum Acidobacteriota; class Blastocatellia; order Pyrinomonadales; family Pyrinomonadaceae; genus PSRF01. The sequence goes on along the minus strand of DASUPR010000442.1, from coordinate 3,978 downwards.
CCACACGCAACTGGTCGTTCCAATAGGTCAACTCGCTCGTACTCGGCGCGCGCGAGACGGTCCAGGTGAAGAAGTTCTGCACGAACTGATCGTCGAGCACACTAGGCGGCGGCGTGAATCGTCGTCTGGCGTGCGCACGTAATACCTGATCTCTTTTGCCCTGTGGTTCATGATCACCAACACGGCGTCCGTTCCATGGATCCAGCGGCACCTTCGGCGCACGCATCGTCGAGGGAATCGCAGCCGGGGCTACACGCTCAGCCTGCGACACACGCTGCACTTCCTCGAGATCCGGTAACGTACCTTCAGCTTCTCCCGCCGCGGCTTGCCCGCGCGCTGCTCCTGGCCCTGGGCGCCTGCTATTACCGACAAATCGACAGTCATCACCAGCAACGAAATAGAAAGTATTAGGGAAACAACTGGGAGGTGTACCGCTGGGCGGAGCGAGGAAACATAAAAGGTTCTCCTGTGAGATTTGAGACGGATTAGCATATTTCACTCATGGTTGATGCGGAACCTTACGAGTGATCGCAACTTATTAGAAGTCCGTGAGAGACGCTCACAATTTACTGATCGGATGGACCGTCGTCAAATGGAATTTGTCACTAGACCTTTTCCCACGCTTTCTATATCGGTCCAAAGGAATATGGCGGACGCTGTCCCGCGCAGGTTGGGGTTGTGATCTGAGGCGGTGAGTGGTACAAGATCTGTGTTCCCTCCGAAGTTGTAAAACCCCCTTGTAAATAAATAAAGCAAACGGCGCCAGGCTGCGAGGCTTGCGCCCGAACGAACACGGGAGGAGACGTCCATGCGCAAGAGAATGTCAGGCTCAGTGTTGCTCCTGGCGACACTGGGTTTTTCGCTTATTGTGGGTGATGTCCTCGTGCTTACCGCACAGGATCCGCAGACCCCGGCGCCCGCGAAACAAACACAACCACAGACACCGGAAACACAACCACAGACACAAACACCGACAACGAAGAAGCGCACTTCAAAGAAGAAACGCGCCGCGACGACCACGACAACAGCAACCGGCGATCAAACTACAACACCGGCAGACGCAATGCCTGCGCCCGGGCAGCAACAGACTGAACCTGCTCAGATGCCGGCGCAAACTGAACCTGCTCAGACAACACCGGCCCAAACCAGGACCAACATGGCGGCCGAGCAAACTGATCTGTCAGGCACGTACGCCGGTACGTTCACTTGCGATGCTCTCGGTCTCACTGGCGACACTACACTGACGATTACCGGTAACCAGTTCACAACTGCTGACGGCAAGAGCGGCCGCATCGTTGCATCGACTACCGGTGGTTACACAGCAGTCGCGCTGCAAACGGGCGAGGTTCCGACTGGAGCAGCAGCGACGGGAGCCGCGGCTACAGGAGTCGCACCGCCGACGATCGTTTCGTTGCGCGCGCGTCGCTCTGGCGATCGTTTGACGCTTACGCCCGCTTCGGGTTCGACGATGGAGTGCCGATTCACGCCGGCGCGCAACGTCGCACGCGGCCGTCGTTCGCGCCAACGCACGCCCGCGGCAACGGGAACCGAAGTGTCGAACCCGTCCACGATGCCGAGTCCAACAGCTCCGACTCAACCGGCGCCCGAAACTCCAGCTCAGCCAATGCCGGAACAACCAATACCGAGTCAGACTCCAAGTCCGACGCCCAGCCCCACACCGAGCGGTAGCCCGACGCCGATGCCGAGTCCGACACCAAGTGGAAGTCCGACGCCAATGCCGAGTCCAACGCCAAGCGGCAGCCCGAGTCCTGACCCTTCCCCAACGGCAAGCCCCACACCAAGCCCGACACCAAGCCCGAGTCCGAGCCCCGGAAGGCCGCGAGGCTAATTAGTCTTACGCATGCGATCTGTGTTATCTGTGTCTTCGTAGGACACAGATAACACGGATGAAAGAAAAGATTCGCATTGCAGCCGGACAAGGCTTCTGGGGAGATCTCCCTGACGCGCCCGTGCGCCAGGTTGAGGGTGGTCCAATCGATTACCTCATGCTCGACTATCTGGCGGAAGTCACGATGTCGATCATGCAGAAACAGAAAGCGCGCGATCCAAACGCCGGATACGCGCGCGATTTTATTCCGTTGATGAAACGGATCCTTCCGGCGTGCGTCGAACGCGGCATCAAAGTCACTGCAAACGCAGGCGGTGTGAACGTACGCGGTTGCGCGAACGCGTTGATTGAAGTCGCGCGTGAGCTCGGACTCGCAGGAAAGGTTCGCATCGGCATCGTCACCGGCGACGACATCCTGCCGCGAATAGACGAACTGCTCTCGCGCGGGATCGAGTTGCGCAACATGGACACGGAAGAGCCGCTGTCGACCGTGCGCGATTCGATTCAGAGCGCGAACGTCTATCTCGGCGCGGCGCCGTTGGTCGAGGCTTTGCAACAAGGCGCGCAGATCGTGATTACCGGACGCGCGACGGATACCGGACTCACACTCGCGCCGTTGATTCACGAGTTTGGTTGGGCCACTGATGATTGGAACCATCTCGCGGCGGGCACGATCGCGGGCCACATCATCGAGTGCGGCGCGCAGGCTTCGGGAGGGAACTGCCAGTACGAGTGGCGCAACATTCCGGACCTGGCGAACGTCGGTTTTCCGATTGTTGAAGCCGCGCCCGACGGCACGTTTGTGATCACGAAGCACGATGGCACGGGCGGGTGCGTGAACGTTCCTTCGGTCAAGGAACAACTCGTGTACGAGATGGGCGATCCACACGCTTACATCACGCCGGATGTTGTGGCGGACTTCACGACGATACGTTTGCAGGATGATGGACGCGATCGTGTCCGCGTGTACGGGATTGAAGGACGGCCGGCAACTGAGTTTTTGAAAGTGTCGATCAGTTACTCCGCTGGTTTCAAAGCGGTCGGAACGCTTGTTTATGCGTGGCCGGACGCTTACGAGAAGGCCCAGGTCGCGGACAAGATACTGCGGGAGAGGCTCGATCGTTTGGGCCTGCGTTTCGATCACATCTTGACTGAGTTTGTCGGTGTGAATGCGACGCATGGTGCATTGGCCGGCGAGGCACGACCTGATTTGCCGGAGGTTCAACTGCGTTTTGGCGTACGCGGCCAGGACCGTAGCGCGATTGAGCGTTTTACGAAAGAGATTGCGCCGTTGATTCTGACTGGTCCACCGGCGGTGACGGGTTTTGCGGGCGGGCGTCCGAAGGTTGAAGAGATCGTGGCGTACTGGCCGGCGCTGATCCCGAAGAGCGAGATCGAACCCAAGGTTGAGGTACTTGACGCGTGAAAGTGCAACTGACAAAACTGGCCCACGCACGATCCGGCGACAAGGGCGACACGGCGAACGTTGGCGTGATCGCGTTTCGTGAGGAGTGCTATCCGATCCTGGTGCGTGAAGTGACCGCCGAGCGTGTGAAGAAGCATTTCAGAGGGATCGTTCACGGCGATGTTGAGCGATTTGAGTTACCAAATCTCGGTGCGTTGAATTTTCTGCTGCACGAGAGTCTTGGTGGCGGTGGCACGCTGTCGTTGATGACAGACGCGCAGGGCAAGACGTTTTCGACCGCACTGCTGCGGATGGAAGTCGAGATCTCCGATGATGAAGCGCGTAAGCTCGAATTGAACTGATGACAGAAGAGCTGCCAGTCCTCTATTCGGTTGAAGGCGCTGTGGCGCGTATCACCCTCAACCGTCCCGACAAACGGAATGCATTGAACGACGCGGTCGTCAGTGGCCTCAAGGATCGGCTGCGCGATGCGTCGATGGATGACCGCGTCAGTGTGGTTGTGATCACGGGCGCGGGAAAGGACTTTTGTTCTGGCGCGGATCTGTCAGCGCTACAAAAGATTGCTCAAGCTACAGTTGATGAGAACGCGGAAGACGCGCATTCGTTGCTGGAGCTTTTTCTGCTGATCAGACAGATTCACGTGCCGGTGGTTGCGGCCGTAAAAGGCCGGGCGCTTGCGGGCGGGTGTGGTTTGGCGAGTGCC
>DASUPR010000441.1:0-24920 GCA_036281015.1 Pyrinomonadaceae bacterium | reverse complement strand
TCGAGGCGGTCGACGGGTTTGGCGAGGTGCATCTGGTAGCCTTCGGAGAGCGCGCGGATGCGGTCTTCGGTTCGCGCGTACGCTGTGAGAGCCAAGGCGGGCGTTTGGCCGCCGCGATCGCTCGGCAACGCACGCACTTTCCTGATCAAGCTATATCCGTCTTCGATCGGCATTCCGATATCCGCGATGAGCACGTCGGGTTTCCACTTCTCCATCGAATCTAAAGCTTCGCGCGTCGACGAAACAGCAAGCACTTGCGCGCCGGAACGCTCCAGCATCGTCGTCACCAACGCGCGCGCGTCAAACTCATCATCAACCACGAGCACGCGAAACCCACTCAACACGCGTTTTCGATCGCGCGACTCAATTACCGACTCACGCTGCGCTTCAATCAGTTGCTCGGCATGCAACTCTGACGCAATCATCGACGGAAAGCGAACCGTAAACGTCGAACCCTGATTCGCGCCGGCGCTTTCAACCCACGCGGCGCCGCCGTGCAACTCCACGAGGTGACGCACGATCGCGAGCCCGAGCCCCAAGCCACCGTAAGTTCTCGTAGTCGAACCATCAGCCTGGCGAAAACGCTCGAACACGTACGGCAGAAAATCCGGATTGATCCCAACGCCGTTGTCGGTCACCACAACCTCGACGTGCGAGTTGATCCGTTGCAGTTTCACCTGGACCAACCCGCCGTGGCGATTGAACTTCACCGCATTCGACAACAGGTTCCACACGATCTGCTGCAATCGTTCGCGATCGCCAAAAATCGGACCGGTATTTTGTTCGAGCAGCACTTGCAGCGTGACGCCCTTCGCCTCAGCCGTCGGCCGAATACTATCCACGGCTGCTTGAACAACGGAGTCCAGCTCACACGCAGCAAACTCGAGCCGCAGCTTCCCGGTGATGATGCGCGACACTTCGAGCAGGTCGTTGATGAGCTGGCATTGCGAGTTGGCGTTGCGCGCGATCGTCTCGATCGCCTGACGCCGTTTGCGTGGCGCGACTTCGTCGTGCAGCAACAGATCGGACCAACCCATGATCGCCGTCAACGGCGTCCGCAGTTCGTGCGACAACGTCGAAAGAAACTCATCCTTGACGCGGTTCGCCGCTTCAGCTTCGAGCCGCGCTTCCTTTTCACGTTGCAACGCCTCGCGCCGCTCAGTCGCGTCGTGGGCCATGCCGCGCACGATCGGAGTCTCAACACCTTCGGTGCGCAACGTGTTGTAATACTCCCAAAGCCGCGTCTCGCCGGTCGCGGTGCGCACTTTCATCACGCCACGCGCCGAGCCTTCGGTCTTAACTGTGTGCAGGTATTTATCAAACTCCTCGCGATATTCCGGCAACAGGTTGTCGCGAATCTGCATGCCGACGATGGCTTCGACCGGATAGCCGAGCACGCGTGCCGCCCACGGATTACACGAGAGCACGCGGCCTTCGAGGTCGTGAGTGCAGATCAGTTCGTGACTGTTGTCGACAAGATCGCGATAACGATCTTCGCTGATCCTCAGCGCCGTTTCTGCTTTCTTGCGTTCGGTGATGTCGTTGACGAGGACAAACTCCGCGGCCCGTCCCGCGAAGTTCAGGCGGTTGGAAGTGATCTCGACGTTGATAACCGTGCCGTCCTTCTTGCGATGACGCCACTCGCCGGCGTGGTCGAGCTCGGGATTGCCCGACTCGAGATAATCAGCCAGCAGTTGCACGTCTTCTGGCGGGCGAATGTCTTTGATCGTCATCTCGAGAAACTCGTTGCGCGAATAACCGTAATGACGAATCGCCGCGTCGTTCACGGCGAGAAAACGCAGCGTCAACAGATCGTAAACCCACATCGGTTGCGGGTTTGATTCAAACAACAACCGATACTGCGCTTCCGACTTACGCAGCGCCTCTTCGATTCGCGTCGCGACGGTCACGTCGAGCACGAGCGAAAGCACCGAGACCAGCCTGCCGTTTTCGCCGTACAGCGCCGAGTTGTACCACTCGCAATGAAGAATGTTGCCGAGCTTCGTGTAATTACGATTGCGTGAGATGCCCTGCTGTTCCTTGCCCTGGTTCTGGCGTTCGCCGACCTGGTTCACGGCGTCGATATCTTCCGGAACGACGAATTCCCAATCGCTGAAATGTTTCCCGAGCACCTCTTCCGCTTTCCAACCGAAGAGACGTTGCGCTGCGGGCGACCAGCGCAACACGCGAAATTCATGGTCCCACTCGATGACGGCCAGCGGTGTGTTTTCAACGTGAAAAGCGAGACGCTTGTGATCGTCGAGTGCGGAAGCTTCAACGACTTTGCGTTCGGTAACGTCGCGAATGATCGCGACGCCGCCGATCACTTCACCTTTTTCGTCATGCCGTGGTGAGTAGTAACCGTCGAAGTATCCGGTCTTGCCCTCGATCGTGAACGGGCGATTGTCCGCAACGACGCTGCGGCCGGCGACTGCTTCCAGATAGAACTGATCTTCCCCAGTCTCCCGCAGGCAAGGAAACAGCTCGAAGGCGCATTTGCCGAGCACGTCCTCGCGCTTCACTCCCGAGATACGTTCCATCGCCCGATTCCACGTCGTGTAGCGAAAGTCGCGATCGAACGCGATGATGCCGTCGACGTTGGCTTCGAGGAGGCACTTGAGGAATAGATGTTCTTGAGGTTCTTCAGGCATTGGCTTTATTTCCAGGAGGCGCTACTTTATCACCATGAGACACTTCAAATCACTAGCCCCCTACGCTCTTGTTGTGCTCGTCCTCGCGTGCTCCCAAGTCCTGGCGCAGCAGCCGGGCCAATATTCACCGAGACAGTACACGATCGAGCAATTCATGAACACCGTCCGGATCGGCGGCAGCTCGTTCTCCGCTGACGAGAAGTCGATCCTGTTTCACACTAATAAGTCGGGCATCTTCAACGTCTACTCGGTTTCTGTTGCCGGCGGCGAAGCCACGCAATTGACGAAGTCGACCAAAGAAAGCACGTACGCCGTTTCTTATTTTCCAAACGACGCGCGCATTCTTTACACGTACGATCGCGGCGGCAACGAGAACAATCACCTTTACCTTCGCGAGCTCGACGGCACGGAACGCGATCTGACGCCGGGCGAGAAAACGAAAGCAAACTTCCTCGGCTGGAGTCACGATCGCAAGTCGTTCTTCTTCTCGACCAACGAACGCGATCCGCGCTTCTTCGACATCTACGAGATGCCGATCGAAACGTTCAAGCCGGCGATGATTTACAAAGACCAGATGGGGCTCGACTTCGCCGCGATCTCGAACGACAAGAAGTACATCGCTTTTGACAACAGCGGCGGTTCACAGGCGGACTCCAACGTTGTTCTCTACAACACGGTCACGAAAGATTTAGACATCATCACCGCCCACATGGACGAGATGTCGAACCAGGCGCAGGAGTTTGACCTCAACTCGAAGTACCTTTACTACCTCACGGACGACGGCAGCCAGTTCCGGTACGTGATGCGTTACGATCTCAAGTCTCGCGACACGAAAGTCATCGAGAAAGCGCCGTGGGACATTTCCTACACTTACTTCTCGCGCAACGGAAAATATCGCGTGACTGCGATCAATGAAGACGCGCGCACGAAGATCAAGATCTACGAGCAGGCCACGGGCAAACTGGTCGATCTGCCGAAGCTGCCGAACGCGGACATCACCGGCGTGAACATCTCGCCGAGTGAAAAACTGATGGCGTTTTATCTCAACGGCGATCGCAGCCCGAGCAATCTTTACGTCTACGACTTCGCCACGAAGAAGGCGACAAAGCTGACCGACAGTTTGAACCCCGAGATCAATTCCGACGATCTGGTTGATTCGCAGGTGATTCGTTACAAGTCGTTTGACGGTCTCGAGATTCCTTCGATTCTCTACAAACCGAAGAACGCGAGCGTCCAGAACAAAGCGCCGGCTTTGTTACTGATTCACGGTGGACCAGGCGGACAGACTCGCGTCGGTTACAGTCCGGTCGTTCAATACCTGGTGAACCACGGTTACGTGATTCTCGGCGTCAACAATCGCGGCTCGAGCGGTTACGGTAAGACGTTCTTCGCGGCCGACGACGGCAAGCATGGACGCGAACCGTTGTGGGATTGCGTCGAGGCGAAGAAGTATCTCGCGTCGCTTGGCTACGTCGACGAAAAGAAGATCGGCATCATGGGCGGCTCGTACGGCGGTTACATGGTGCTCGCGGCGCTGGCGTTCAAGCCCGAGGAGTTTGCCGTTGGCGTCGATCTGTTTGGTGTTTCAAACTGGGTGCGCACGTTGGAATCGATTCCGCCTTACTGGGAATCGTTCCGCAAGTCGCTCTACAAAGAAATCGGCGATCCGAAGAAGGATCTCGAGAACCTGCGCGCAGTCTCGCCGCTCTTTCACGCAGACAAGATCGTGAAGCCCTTGATTGTGTTGCAGGGCGCCAACGATCCGCGCGTGATCAAACCGGAGTCAGACGAGATCGTCGCCAACATCAAGAAGCGCAATGGCGTCGTCGAATACGTTCTCTTCGACAACGAAGGCCACGGCTTCACGAAGAAAGCCAACGAGATTCGCGCTTACAAAGCGATTCTCGACTTCTGCGATCGCTACCTCAAGGGCGCCGAAACCAGCGAATAACTCACGGGCCACTAACGAAGATGAACGCTTCGTTAGTGGTCATCCCATTTACGGTGAGCTTGACCAGCAGTTCGCGCGGCGCGCCGATGATGCTGTCCGGCAGCCGGACCACCACCTGCGTGACACCGGGAACATTCGCCACCGGAGCCAAAGCCTCAACCTGCAACAGATAGGTGCGAAACTCCGTGTCGCGCGCGCTAGCCGTGACCAAAGCAACGTCGTTGCTCGTCAACGGTTCTACCTGCCACACAAATAGCGAGATGCGCCGGCGCTGATCCGTGCTCATGTTGAACGGGTTCGACAGCGAGAACGGATCGCGCGTCAGGTTAACGAGATCGAGCGCGATCGCTTCCTGATTGGTGTTGTCCATCAAGAGCACTGGTCCATCATCCGTGCCGATCGTGAGCACGGCTGTCGGTTGTGTGCCGAGTGAGCCGGTGCCGGTTGGATTGCTCAACGTCAGGTTGATCGTTTCGTCGCCTTCCATCGAGGCGTCGTTGCAGATCGTGACGGTGAACTGCCGCACGCTGGTGTCGCCGTGCGTCCACGTGAACGTGCCCGACGTGGGCAGGTAATCGACGCCCGTGCTGCATGATGAGCCTGAAGTAGCGCTGCCGTTCGACGTTGCATAACTGACTGACGCCGTGCCCGCAATGCCGCCGGTGCGCAGCACCGTGATCGTTGCCGTGCCGGCGTTTTCATTGACGCCGTACGTCGCGGTATTGAACGAGAACCGCCCGCCCGATCGGACGAGAATATTGAACGATCGCGAAGAGCTCTGCGGTCCACCGGCGCCGTTATGGCCGTTGTCGTTGCTGACGATCTGGAGCGTTGCGGTCCCGCTGAAGCCCGTAGTGGGCTTGAACGTCATTCCATTCAGGGCGGCGTTGATGGCGGTGAGCGTTCCGCTGAACGCGATCGTCGCGTCGTCTGTTCCGTCACCGGTTGAAAGCGTGAGTCCGGCTGTTGAAGCCAACGTCAACGTTCCTTCGGTTGCGGTCAGTGTCACGCTGATCAGATCGTTGCCCGCGTCTACGTCGCTTACCGAGATCAGACTCCCATTCGCCGCAGAGAAGATCACCGGGGTGTTCTGGTTGGTTAAGAAAGCAGACGGCCCGTTGTTGACCGGCGCATCGTTGACCGCGGTGACGGTGATCTTGAACGTTTGCGATGCGCTGGTGTTGACGCCGCCGTTGAGGACTCCATCGAAGTCTCTGGCGACGATGGTTATGTCGGCACTGCCGTTCGCATTCACCGCCGGCATGTAAGTCAGTGTCCCGGAGTTGCTGATTGCCGGAGCGGAAGTAAACAGGCTCGGGTTGGTGTTGTTCGTGACGATGAATTCAACAAACGAAAATTCATTTGGTGGACCAGCACTGATGTTGGTGGCCCAATTAGGCACGCTGACGAATCCGGGATCTTCGGCGACGGTCTGATCCGCGCCCTTCGTAAACGACGGAGGATCGTTGACCGTCACCACGGTGATTTTCAACGTCTGTGGAGCGCTTGTGTCTTGTCCACCGTTTGCCGTGCCGCCGTTATCTGAAAGTGTGACACTCAGATTAGCAGCGCCGACGGCGTTTGCGGCCGGCGTGTAGGTCAGTGTGCCCGATGCACTGATCGCGGGCGCAGCCGAGAAGAGACCGGGGTTGTCGTTTACGATGTTGAAAGTAAGCGTCTGTCCGGCTTCGTTTGGACCAGCGCTGATGGCTGTGGCCCAGTTGTTGACGGTTTGCGCTCCGGCGTCTTCGTTAATTGTTTGATCCGCGCCTTTTGTAAAGCTTGGCGCGTCGTTGACTGGCAACACAGTCAACTGGAACGTGTCCTGAACAGCGCCACCGCCGGACAGGTTTGCCGTGACTGTGATCGTCGTGGCTCCGGAAGAGTTCGCAACCGGTGTTGCTTGCAACGTTCTGACGGCGCCGCTGCCCGTGACGGACAGATTTGCGTTGGGCAGGAGTGTTGTGTTCGTCGAAGTAGCAGTGACGGAAGTTACTGCTGGTCCACCATCGCCGACCGCAAAGACGAACGAGAGTGTCGTGTCTTCGTTGATGGTCTTGTCGGAGATCTCGTCGAGGGTTTGGTGAAACTCGTAAGCTCCGATGTCCACCGTCGCTGTTGTGCCGGCGTCTTCGGAATCGGCGATGCGTCCAGTGCCGCGCTGATCGGTTGTGAGCGCGTTGTTGTCGGCGTCAATCGCTCGCACATTGTCGCCGGCGTCGAGTGCCGGACTGCCGGCGAGTAGAGCGTGGGTTTGCGTTGGACCACCGTTGTTCGCGAGTGGACCAAGCATCGCGTTGAGTGGCGCTGCGGTTGTGCCTTTGAGATCGCTTGGGTTGAAGCCGGTTGAGTCGTCTGCGTTGCCGATCAGGTTGGGGCCGAAGGAACTGAAAGTTCCCCACGTGTCTGGACCACCGATGTTCTGCGCCACAATCGAGTTTTGAATGAAACAGACTCCATTTACGTTCGTGCTCTGATAGATCCCGTTGCCTAGATGTGAGACGGACGCATTGCCGGTGATGGTGGAGTTAATCACCGTGAGTGCACTGCCGATCTGATAGATGCCGCCGCCGGGCGCGTTGAAGCCGTTCGTGCTGTTGCCGCTGATGGTGGTGTTTATTACTTTCGCCTCCGACACGTTGAAGAGACCACCGCCAGTGCCGCCTGAATCTCCGCCGCTCGCGCCCGCGGTTCCGGTGGAGTTGCCGCTGAGAGTGCTGTTCTTCAGCACCATGATTCCGAAGTTCACAACGGCGCCGCCGCGGCCGCCCTGCCCCGTCACACCACCGCCGCCATCGCCTGTCGTGTTGTTGCTGAATGTGACGTTGAGGATCGTGCTGTTAATGCCGGGCATCGTCATCAGACCACCGCCCTGTCCACCAGTGCCGCCGAAGTTAGCGTCGCCCGTGTTGTTTCCGGTGACGACGACATTGGTCATCGTCAACGTGCCGCCATTCATCAGGATCCCGCCGCCATCACCGCCGCCACCACCGCTGGCTCCACCGGCTGTGCCGGAAGCGCCGTTGCCCGTTGTGTTGCCGCTGATGGTGGAGTTGGTGATCGTGAGGGTGCCGCTGTTGAAGAAGATGCCGCCGCCGCGTCCGCCGCTCCCGCCGAAATTACCCGTTTCGCCGTTGCCGGTCGTGTTGTTGCTTACTGTGACGTTCGTGAGCGTCAACGTGCCTGCGGCCGCGATGCCCGCGCCCGAGCCGCCCCAACCGCCGGTGCTGCTGCCGCCGGGTCCGCCGTTGCCCGTGCGGTTTCCAGTAACGACGACGTCAGTCAGCGTCACGGTGCCCGTCGCCGAGATTCCCGCGCCGTCTCCTCCGGGGTTGCCGAATACCGACCCTGAAGTGCCGTCGGGAGTCCTGCCGTTAGTGACGGTCAATCCGGAGATTCTGACGATGAAACCGTTGATGAGAAATATGCGGTAGTTGCCGCCTGTATCGCGTCGCACGGTCAACAGGCCCGAACCCGGACCGTTGATCGTCATGTTCGTGAGCGACGGTAATGCGCTGGTGAGATTGATCGTGCCGGTGACGGAGAAGTTGATCGTGTCGTCGCCGCTTAGTGCGTTTGCTTCTTCAATTGCGGCGCGCAGAGTGCACTGGCCGCCTGCGTCGGCGCAGGCGCCGTTGCCTGGCGCGGCGTCAGAAGTGTCGGCGAGTGAGTTGACGGTAAATGTTGCCGCAGCCTGCGCGCGCGTCAGTTGGAAAACGACGGCAAGGAGAACTGAAACCAGGGATATCGCGATAAGGCGCACACACGTGCGCCCGTTTGGGAGTAACGGCTTCATAAAGGTCCTTAGATTCAAATCAAAATACAGCGTGCGGGGAGAATGCTCCGGGCAATTATGGCAATGAGAGTTAACCCTGGGTTCTTCGAAAGGCCGCGCTTGATTTTACATGCGTCGCCTCGTGAAGTTCAAACGATTAATTTAGACGGGGATACCGTCAGGGTTCGAAGGTGTAACTGATGGTTCCTTCGGTTGCGCGGCCCCGCAGTTTGTCAGGTGCGAACGTGGATTTCATTGCGGCTTCCGTGGCGGCGCCGCGTAACAGCCAGTCGCCGCCGGAAGCGCGTGCTTCGGTTACCTGGCCGTTCCTGTTGATGGTTACGCGCACGGTAACTGTGCCGGGGATTGCTTCCTGGCCGTTGAGTGGACACTCGGCGATGGGCAATGAGAGCACTTTGCCTTCGAGTTCCTTGCCGACGACGGGCGTGCCTTTCTGGACGTTTCCCGGTGTGGGTGGAGGCGCGGTTACCGCAGGTTGAGGTGTGTTCGAGCGGTAGAAGAACGCGGCGACGACGGAGCCGCCGATGATCGAGACGATCAATGTGCCGATGATGATCATCCAGAACAACGCAGGCGATGTTGTTTGTGGTTGGGAAATTACGGGCGGTTCGTCGTCGTCGACTAGCGGCACGATGTGGTGGGCGCAGTAGGCGATGAGATCGCTGTTGTAGATCGCGTTGCACTTCGGGCAGCGTTTGCGGCGTGAGCTGCGTGTCGTGTCGGGCGCAGTTTGTAGAGACGCGGTCTGAGATGCGGCGTCGGGAGACGTGGCCTCGATGTCTGGTTCCTGCGGTTCGGCTGGGGATTCCGGTTCGGGTTGTTGCGGTTCGGCGGGCAAATCGTGTTGGGGGCCCGGCGGTGGCGCAGGGATTTCCGGTTGTGCTGGTGGCGTCGACGGCATTTCGGGTTGCGGTGACGGTTCAACGGGGATTTCCGGCTGCGGTTCACGTTCTGTTGATGCGAGCCACGGTTGTGACTCGGGGAACGATTGCGAGTCGAGCGGCGCTTCCGGTTCGAACGGTTGTTGCGACGCTGGTTGTTGCTGCGGCTTGAACGGTGGCGCTGCGGATTGCGGGCGAAAGATGTTTGGTCCGTCGGGAACGTCGCGTTGCGACTGTTCCGCGATGCGTTGCTTCAAACCCGCGATCCACCGCCGGCTTCGTTCTTCTTCGGATAGGCCGGTCGTCTTTTCAACGCTTCGTTCTGTCGATCTTGGTGGAGGTGCTTGCGGGCGAGTCGTTGTTCTCGTGCCGGCTGTTCGAGTTGGGTTGTTGCTGAGCACATCGATCACTTCCGTGGCGCCTCTGCGTTGCGCCCAGTCGATCGCGTTGAGACCGAGATTGTCTCGTAACTGCGGATCGGCGCCCGCGGCGAGCAGGAGCGGAATGAGATGCGTGTGACCGAAGATCGTGGCGAGAATGAGCGGCGTTTGACCGCCGCTGGTGCGTTCATTGACGTCGGCTCCGTTAGCCAGCACAGCGTTGACCGCGCCTGCGTCGCCGGAAGTTACCGCTTGCGTTAACGGAACGGAGCTCAAAGCAAAAGTCCCTTCGATAGAGCTTGGGGGCTCTTGCTTAGTTTAAAGGCGAATGTGGAAAAGGCGAAACGGCTACGGTTGCAGCAGCGGCGGTGGCACGAATGCCGAGTTGAAGCCGAGTGCTGCCGGGAACTGTGCGTTTGTTGGTCGCACACCCGTGCGGACCCACAGATCGATCGCGCCAACTGCGGTCAGGATTTGTGGTCCGGTGAAATTGCAGTGCCCGTTTGCGTTGGTGTAGGTCTGAAACAGCAAGTCTTGTTTGTTTGCCGACGCGATCAGTTCGGCGTAAGCCGCTTCATTCGAAACCACGACCAACGGATCGATCGCCGTGTGCAGCGTCAACACCGGGTTGCGGATCTTTCCGTTGTAATCGGTGTTGTTGCGAACGTAATTGCGGGCTTTCGGACTGGCAGCGATGTTGCGGCGCTCGTTCATCTGCGCGAGCCACCCCTCGACTACACGTGGCGCCAAACCGAGTCCGGTGAGATAGGTCAATTCCGCTGTGGTCAGACTGTATTCGTGATCGAGGTTCTGCACGAATGGTCCACCGGCGCGTCGTTGTAGTTCGGCGCGTGCTTCGGTGAGAAAGAAGAAGTCAGTCAGCACCCAGCCGGGATAGAACGCGGGTGGCGGAGGCGGCGTGATGCCGCGGCCGGGAGTTCCCGCGACGAGTCGAATGAATTCAAACGCGGGGAAGTTTGATGGGTTAGCGAGTTCGGGTCCGAGTTTGGCGACGACTTCAGTTTCGAAGTTGATGTCGTTTCGGACTTCGCCGACGGTGCCCCACGCGGGTGGAACACCGAATACGACGTCGTAAGCGAGATAAGCAGGAAGACCGGTGTCCCACACGCGGGTCGCTCCCGCGCCGACGGCGCACAAGCACAGCGCGCCGTCGAAAATCCCGCTGAACTGTTCCATGCTCTTGAAGGCGCCGACGGTTCCAACCGAAGCGGCCCAAAGGATCGTGCGGTCGGGTTTCGCGATGTGCGAGCGGAAGAAAAGGGCGAGAGTCTTCGTGTCCTCAATGCTGTCTCCGATGGCCCAACCGTTGTCTTTGAACGCGGTGCCGGCAAGCGCGAAGCCCTGTGCGAGCAACGGCGCTTCGAGTGCGGCGTTGGGCGCGATGTCGGCGTTGCGATTATCGACTTCGCCGGGATGGTCGGCCTTGTCGCGATAGCCGTGTGCGAAGACGAGCAGTGTGCCGTTCCAGTTCTCGGGGACGCGGATGCGAAACGGCGCGCCGTGAAGTTCGCCCGCGAGATCGAGCGGCGCGAACGGGCGTGCGTTCGTTGACGGCGACGCAGGGAGCAGCGTGAGAGAGACTAAGAGGACTACGCTCAACGCGATGAGCGTTCTCGCGGTGGTTTTCATGTCAATGTTCCCTTTTTGTGGAGATTGGGGGAACGGAGACTATCACGCACACGCGCGCGCGGCAAGGATTTTTGAGGGGTTTGGGGGTGAGTTCGAGGCGCGCAATCCCACCGACGCAGTCGGTGGTACTTTCAGATCCGACCTATACACGGCCCACAAGAAGGCGCAATCCCACCGACGAAGTCGGTGGGATTTTACGCTTTGGGAGTTTAGGAGTAGGGGGGGTCTGAACGAACCACCGACTGCGTCGGTGGGATTGTACGTTCCGCGCGAGTTTAGGAGTAGGTGGGGTATGAATGAACCACCGACTGCGTCGGTGGGATTTGTGCAAACCGCGACACGCACAAGAGCTACCGCGACTCGAACAAGAGCTACCGCATGGAGAGTAACCCGCGACAGGAAGAGCTACTGGTTCACGATCGCTTTGACGCGGTTGTGCTTGAGGAGTGTGACGATTCCGGCGCGGCGGTACCAGACGCCGTCGCGTGTGCGCCAGACTTCATCCGCCTCGATCTTTCCGCCACTGGTCAAGAGGATGGACGGCTTGCCGCCGAGTTTTTTGCCCATGCCGGGACCACTGGTGGAAACCGGCGCGACCGTCGTGCGCGAGTGTGACGTTGCTGTGCGTTCGGTTGCGTCTCTTGGCAACGGAGTAGGAGAAGACGCAGCGGGGTCAGGTGATGAGACGGTCGCCACAGACGGTGACGCAACAAGCGGCGCCGCAACGGGCGTCATGCTCATTACGGTCACCGGCGGAATCTCCGCAACCTCATCCCCACGCGAACTCAAACCCGAGTAAACAAACAACCCCGCAAGACCGAACACCAAAAAACCAACGAGCGCGGTGATCGCAGCGCCTTTCTTCCGCGCACCCTTTTTCGATCCCGCCGAACGCTTCTTCGACGCAGACGTGCGCTTGTTCTTCGCAGCCGCAGTCGCAGTCGCAGCCGCAGCCGCGGGCGCCGGTGCCGCCGCACCACTCGCCGCCGACTCGATCTCAGCATCGTCCACAACGACGAGCAGCGTGTTGTCGAAGTCGCAACGCGCGTCAGACTCAGGAAAGATGAAGAGGCATTGGGGGCAACGTTTCATGGTCGTCAATCAGTCGGGGTTGACGAAGCCGTTCGGCACCTCAGAGTTTGAAAGGTTTCTTGAGGATGCGACCGGTCTTCTTGAGGATCGAGCCCACCTTCGAGTCGTCTTTCTTCGCCTCTTGGGCCGGCTTCGTTTGAGTAGTTGACGTTTTGGAAGTGGTTTTCCGAGCGGGCGCAGCCGCGGCCGCTTTGGTCGTTTCGGGTTCTTCCTTAGCCGCCGAAGCCGGAGCCGCACCACTCGCTTCGGTTGCCGGCGGCGGTGGCTCAGGCGTCGGATTCGCCGCGGCCGGAGCGACAAGGTTTGACGCCGGCAAGTTCACGGATGGCACGTTGACCGGCGCGGCGCCACGTTGACTAGTCACGAAATAGACGAGCGACAACACAGTCGCGAGAATGAGCGCGGCCATTGCCGGAAACGTCCGGTGCCGCCAGTGCGCTTTGTGCGCCACCTGCACCGCGGGCATATCGACAGGCGCGAGCGCGTGCAGGTCCGGCAGCGATCGCGAGTCGAGAACAAGCAGTGCGCCGTCCATATCACAGAGACTTTGGTCGTCTTCGTAAATAAACTCACACTGCGGGCACCGTTTCATAGCGCTCTCCTGGAAAGTAGGGCAGTCGTGCTGATGGGGCCTGCGGAGACGAAAAGCCGCGTGAGTATTCCGCAGGCCTCCAAGAGTACACCCGAAGCGGGTGGAAAAACAATGTTAATCTAAAAATTGATGCTTTTTCGGGCAGAAAAGCCATCCACAGATCTCACAGACCCTGCGCAATCTGTGGATGGATTGCTCTAGAGGTAGCGCTCTTTTAGCACCCCGACGTGGTGCGCGACGTGGCCGCCGATGATGTACGCAAGGGCGTTGACGGTGAAGGGGTTGTCGCTCGCGACACCAGTGCGGTACCACGCGTCCGAGGGAAGGTTTCGGAAGAACGAGAGCGTCCCGACCCGTATCGTCCGAAACTCATCAACCAACTGGCTCCATGGCGTGTCGTTCGCATTTGCTCCCGCCACGGCGATCTCCTGGTCGAAACTCGGCAGCGGATCCGTGAACCCACGTGCGAACCAGAGCGCGCGCCCGAGAAAGATGCGCTCACCGTCGTTAACGTGATTCAAAACCTGCCGCATGGTCCACTTGTCCGGCTCGTACCGGTGCAATGACTGCTCTTCAGAAATGCCTTCGAGAAACGACATCGCCGCCGGAAGCTGCTCGTCAAGAAACGTGACGATGTTTTCGCTGCGCGCGAGATCGATGTAACCAAAGTAATAGGAGGCTGCTTCGTTTGCTTGGGGATATGTCATGGACCGGATTTTACCAAAGGATCGCGTGAGGTAAAGAATACGCAGACCCCCATCAACCACCAGAACAACATCACCGCTTCTCCATCGCCGTAGTTGTAATTAACCAGCGAGCTCGCGAGAAATCCCGTCAGCGCACCCAAGCCGCCAAGCAGGATTCCGTAAACGTGCGTGTCGCTCAGGTCCGCAGCACGCTTTTCACCCCCGGCGATCTCGGTCCAGAACAGCGCCATCATCCACAACCAAAACACGAGCGCCGGTAAGCCACGATCGAAAGCGAGCTGTAACGGCGTCGAATGCAGGTGCAGTATGTCTTTGCCGGGAAAGCCCCACTCGTTCCAGTGTCGCTTCATCGCGTCCATGCCGTGACCAAAAACCGGATGCAGCGGTATGCGCGACAGTCCGACACGCGCGATCTGAAAACGCAGCATCGAACTCGGATCGCCTAAAGCCAGCGCGTTGCGCGAACGAGTCTGCGACACGACCACCGCGCCGAACGCAATCACAAAGAACAGCGCGAAAACAAAAACCACTTTGTGCGCACCGCGAAGCGAGCGCCACGCGACCAAACACGCGCCGAGCGCAAACGCAACAATCACCGTCCGCATCGCTGTAAACGCCAATCCCAACGCCAACAACGCCGCGGCCACCAAAGCGATTCTGAAGTACTTGTTCGGACCGTGATTTCTCAGGTGGGCCAGCGCGAACCCAAGCGCGAGTTGCGCAATGATCTGAAGGACTTCCGCAAACGTTTCGTAGTGACGCGTCCAACCCGAAGCCCGGAAACGATGATTCCGCAAACTGCCCGTCAAACCCGAAGGTGATGCCGCCTGCTGTTCGACCGCAGTTACAACCAACCCCTGGCGGTCGACGTGTTCGCCCTGCGAAATGATACTGACCGACAGCGGCGTGTTCGCCGCAACACCGCGCAAAGCCGAATCAATCTCAGCAACCGAATAAACTCGACGCCCCCCAACACGCCAGATCGTATCGCCTGGAAAAATCTCCAACTTTCCAAACGGACTACCCGGCGCCATCGACTCCACCACCACCCCACGCCCGCGTATCAGATCAAACGCGCTGTAAAGCGTCCCCACACAACCCGACAGAATCAACACCCCAACTAAATACAGCGCCGAACGCCGCGTAATCACCGCGCGCGTTAAGTAAAAGATGAACACACTCCACTGCGACGTCAGTTTCGGAATGCTGATCGACGGCTCCTCAGACAACACCGCCGAGAGCCCGGTCCAAACAAGCAACAGCACGATGATCAGATCGAATCTAGATCGACTTAAACCCAGACTCCGCGTCTGAACCGACCTGATCACCCACCCGATACCAGCGATCGCAACTCCGATCACACTCCCGGCCACGGAATGAGGCGCAAAGGCCACGTAAATTAGCAGGCCGGCGATCGCGATCCGCTGACCCAAATTTTCACTAAATAGCTGCGTTGACACCCTTTATTTACGCATGTTAGCGTATCTCGCGGCTGTTTCCGGAGTTGCTAAGTGGAGTTTCTGACAAGCGCGTAACTGAATGGCTTTGTCCCGCTGCCCGCTGCTACGTTAAAGCCGCCGACGTCGTCCGTGTTAATGATACCTAAGATTCCTAATGGCTTTCGACAAAGCGAAGGTTCTAAAAGCCGCTGAGAAGTTCCTTTCTCAGGGGAAGATCAACTCCGCAATCAAGGAGTATCGGCAGATCGTCGATAACGACACTGACGATCTTACCACCTTGAATATGCTGGGCGATCTCTACGTTCGCGCCGGCAAAAAAGAAGAAGCCACTCAGTGCTTCGAACGCATCGCGGAACATTACGGCGCGCAGGAATTTCATCTCAAAGCCATCGCGATGTACAAAAAGATCGAGCGCCTTCGCCCGCGCGATCCACACATCGCTTACAAACTCGCGGAACTCTACGCCACCCAGGGATTGGTCCACGACGCCCGCGCGCAGTATCTCGTCGTCGCCGACGCTTACACGCGCGCCGGCGACAATAAGCGAACTCTCGACGTCCTGCACAAGATAGCCGACCTCGATCCAAATAACACCGAGATTCGGCTCAAGCTCGCCGACGGCTACGTCAAAGAAAACATGCGTCGCGAAGCTGCCGAGGCTTACGTTCAGGCAGCAAACCGTCTGCACCAAACGAACGCCTTCGACAAAGCTCTCGACGCCTACTCGAAAGCACTGCAACTCGTGCGCGACGATCGCGAAGCGCTGCGCGGCATGCTCGAAACGCACATCGCGCGCGGCACTGCTGACGAAGCCGCGGAAGTGCTCGAACGCGCGGTCGAGGGCAAGGAAGACGATCTCGAACTCGTCTCGATGCTGGCCCGCGCTTATCTCGAAGCGGAAGATCCGCGCGGCGCCGAGAAGGCGACTGCGTTGTTGATGGCGCAGGACAGTGCAAACTACACGCAGTATCTCCCGGTCACGCGTTTGTATCTCAACGTCGGCGAGGTCGACGAGACGATTCGCATTCTCGGCACGATCATCGAGCGCATGCTCGCGGGCCGCGAAGAGAAAGAGTTACTGGAAATCGTCAACCATGTGCTCGATCGCAATCCGGATCACGTCGCGGCGTTGCGCATGCTCGTGCGGATTCACTGGTGGCAACGCGACATGGACGCGTTGCGCGCATCGCTCGAACGGTTGGCGGAATCCGCGGAAGCATCGGAGCTGGTCGAGGAAGAACGTTATGCGTTGACGCAACTTGTGCGACTCGCGCCTGACGAGCCGCGTTATCTCGAACGTCTCAATCTGCTCGGCGGTTTGCAGGACGACGCACCGGACGATTTTGCGCGGCCGGAGGAACAGACGACGGACGTGCCGGAGTTTGAAACGTTCGCCGTCGTACAGGATCACGACGAGGTTGAACAGCCCGTTGCGGCTGTCTCGGAAGAATTCGAAACCTTTGAGACGTTTGAATCGAATGCTGGATCGACGTTTTCCGATCCGACTGCTTCGTTTGCGGATCTGAATGAGGAAACTGAAGTCGCGACGGACGTAGCGGCTGAAGTTGCGACCGAGGTTGCAGCCCGCGGCAATGACGATGGCCGCATGGAATCAATAATGCGCCAGGAGTTGGAGAGCGTCGACTTCTACATCGCGCAGGGCTATTCGGACATCGCGGTCGATACGCTCGAGATGCTCGAACGCCAGTTTGGATCGCATCCGGACATCAAGGCGCGACGCGACAAACTCTCCGCTGCGGGTGGACAGCGAGTCGCTGAAGAGGCGGCCGTGTTTGAGTTTGGCGGCGTTGAAGAAGTTCCGGCCGCGCAGGTCGAAGAAGCGGCGATCGCTTTTGAAGAGAGTGGTTATGCTGCGCTTGCAAGTGAACCAATCGCCGGTGAAGTATACGAAGCGCCGCCGAGTAAGCCGTCGGCGAATGTGCCCGTTGCGACTGGCATCGATGCCGGACTCGCGGAACTGTTTGAAGAGTTTCGTGCGGCTGAAGAAGGCGATACCGTCAGCGAAGACTACGAGACGCATTACAACATGGGCACGGCTTACAAAGAGATGGACCTGATCGACGAAGCGATTCAGGAGTTCCAGACTTCGGCCGGTTTGGTAAAGCCCGGCGACGGCACGTCTCGCTTCTTGCAATGCTGTAACCTGCTGGGGCACTGTTTCATGCAGAAGGGGATGCCGGAAGCGGCGGTGATCTGGTTTAAGAAGGGTTTGTCCGCTCCGGGTCACAGCGAAGACGAGTACCAGGCGCTGCGGTACGAACTGGGTGCGGCGTACGAACAACTCGGCGACTACAAACAGGCGCGCGAGTTTTACACGGAAGTTTACGGCGTTGACGTTTCGTATCGCGAAGTCGCCGACAAGCTCAGTCAGTTGAAAGGGAAGTAAACCACCGATCAAACAGAACTGTTGAATCTGTGGCTGGTTTTAGTGGTATGGCAGCGAAGTTAAGTGTCACTTTCTATATCATTCTTTGTTTTGAAATCGGATTAGCCCTCACGGTTGCGCCGTGGTGGCCGCCGGGAATGTGGGGCTTTGGCGACTGGGGCAACAACTTCTTTCTGCTGTACGCCGCCCAAAAGACAGGCATTCAGGGTCTACAATCCGTGGTCGCATCGGGCTGGGTGCGTGGTGCCGTCAGTGGCATCGGTTTACTGAATCTCGGCATCGCCGTGTGGGAGATCTTTCGCTTCAAGCAGACAGTCGCCGCGTTGCAAAACCAAATCGAACCTCGTCCGCAAACTAGAAACGATGCCGCTCAGCCAACAACGACCAATCCTCTACGCGATCACGAGCGGCGCGACAACGAGTAAAACAACTCCTGACGACCACGACTTCAATCGCATCCTGCATCTGACCGAAGGTGCGGTAGCTGCGCAAATCTCTCTCTTTCAAATTCGTGAAAAGAACCTCAGCGCGCGAGTGCTCTATGAACTGGTCACACGCGCGACAAAGATCACAAGCGGCAGTTCGACGAAGCTGCTGGTCAACGACCGTCTCGACGTCGCACTCGCCGCGGGCGCGGATGGCGTTCATCTGAGGTCGGCTTCGTTACCGGCGCGTGTGGTTCGCGGAGTCGCTGGTCCCGAGTTCTTGATCGGCGCTTCAACGCACTCGCTCGAAGCCGCGCGCGACGCACGTGGTGACGGCGCAGACTTCGTTGTGTTCGGTCCCGTCTTTGAAACCGAATCGAAGCGTGTGTATGGACCACCGCAGGGTTTACAAAAGCTCCAGCAAGTGACGAGCGAACTGCAGGGCTTTCCGGTGATAGCCATCGGCGGCATCACGCTCGATAATGCTGAGAGTTGTTTCGCGGCAGGCGCGAGCGGCATCGCGGGAATCAGGTTGTTCGATGCGTTCAATCCAGCAAGATAGACCAGTCGTACTCACCATCGCCGGCATCGATCCGTCCGGCGGCGCGGGCATCGTCGCGGACATCAAGACGATCGCGGAGTTCGAGTGTTTTCCCGCCGCGGCGATCACGTCGATCACGTTTCAAAACGCAAAGCGAGTGTTTGGCGCGGAACATCAAACAGCCGCGACTCTGCGCGCGCAGGTTGAACCGATTTTTCAGGACGCGAAGGTTGCGGCAGCGAAAACAGGCATGTTGCCGACGGCGGAGATCGTTGCGGAAGTAGCGCGTCTGTTTCGTGAAGAGGACTTACCGGCGCCGGTGGTCGATCCGGTGATGGTCTCGACGTCCGGTCACGATCTGATCGACGACGAGGCACGGCGGCTTTTGATGACCGAGCTTTTACCTGTGGCTAGACTCGTCACGCCAAACATTCCCGAAGCGGAGCGTCTCGCGGGATTTTCAATTCACTCTGAAGCAGACATGCATCGCGCCGCGGAAGCGATCAAATCTCTTGGCGCTCGTGCGGTTTTAGTAAAAGGCGGGCACAGGCTGACGTCGCAAGCGGACGCCTTTGATATTCTTCTCGATGAAACCGGAAACTTTGCCGAGTTCCGTGAGGAGTACATCGACGTGGGAGAAATTCACGGCTCCGGCTGCACGCTGTCAGCCGCAATCGCAGCAGCTTTGGGCAAAGGGATGTCGTTAGAAGCTGCAGTCGGAGCCGCTAAGAAATATCTTACCGATCAGATCCGGGCACTTATTCAATAGTGACCTTTTCCATCTTCACTTCTTCAACCGGACGATCGTTCCGATCCGTCGCCGAGGTCGCGATCGCGTTCACCACGTCCTGTCCTTCAATCACGCGCCCGAAGATCGTATAGGCCGGCGGCAGCGGATAATCGACGTGCATGATGAAAAACTGCGATCCATTCGTGTTTGGACCAGCATTCGCCATCGCCATCGTGCCCGCTTTGTAACCGCGCTGATAGACCTCAGACCGCGTATTGATCTCGTCATCGAAACGTCCGCCCCACGCTGATTGTCCGCCACGTCCGGTGCCGGTCGGGTCGCCGCCCTGGATCATGAAGCCTTTGATCACGCGGTGAAAGATGATCCCGTCGTAGTAACCGCGTTCGGCCAACGTGATGAAGTTCTCGGTGGTCTTCGGTGCGTCCGATTCCAACAGCTCGGCGCGAATGGTGCCTTTGTTTGTCTGAATCACTGCCGTTCGATTTGCCATGTTTGTCTCCTTGCCAGTCGCAAATAAATTTCGTCCCAGAATGAATTGTTCGATTGCCAGCGCCACGCCGTCTTCGGTGTTGGACGCCGTCGGATGTAATCCCGGAATCTCGCGCAACGTTAGCGGCGCATTCGCCATCACCACGCCGGTGCCGGCGAAGAGTAGCATCTCCAGATCGTTGTAGTTGTCGCCGATCGCCATGATCTCTTCGGCGCCGATGTTCAACTCCACTGCGGCCGCTGCAACGCCCGCGCCTTTTGAAGCCGCCGGATTCACCACGTCGAGTAATGTGAAATCCTGCTCGAGATATTTCGTGCTCAGAACCTTCACACTCGATCCCAACTCCGAGTCGAGCAACTCGGCGAGCTGGTCCATCGCTCCGCAACGTCCCGAGAACGAGAGATGAATGGGTTCATGATCGAGGTAGTCTTCGAGCGAGTCAACCTGCCGAACGGCGTTTCGACCTTCTTCGTCGCCGTGGAGCCGGATGGCCCAGTCGATGTAACGATGCACCGCGACGTTATCGCCGCTCAAATGATCCCAAACGAGGACGCCCAAACCTTCGTGATCGTCGCTCAACAACGCGTCAGCGCCGGCGCCACGTCCGACTTGCAACGCTGCCCGCGCGGCTTCGAGTGGTAACTGAAGGACGGCGACGGTTTGCAGCGTTTCAGCATGTTTCGTCAGTGCGCCGTTGTGCGAGATCAAAGGAACGTCGAGACCCAACTCGAGCGCGACCGGCCGCGAGTCGCGAAAACGGCGTCCGGTGACGAGCGCAACGCGCACGCCCTTGGCCCGCGCGCCTTCGATCGCTTCGAGGTTTCGTTCAGAAATGTGGCCCCGGTGATTGAGGAGTGTCCCGTCCAGATCGAGCGCCAGCAGCCTTATCGCCATAAAGACCGACAAAGTAGCATTCACGGATACACAGATCAAACGGGCTGTGATATTATGCGCCCCCCCTCAGACAGCTCAAATTTGGAGGAAAAATGGGATGCGAAGACTAGGAGTGTCTCTTGCAGTTATCGCGTTGGTCTCGGCTACGTCTGTCGTCCTGGCACAGGGCGGCTTCAAAAAGATTAGCGAATTCTTAAACAGCTACGAGGAAGTCCCCTCGGTGTCGAGCACGGGCAACGGTGAATTCAACGCTCGGATCAGTAACGATGGTAGCCGCATCGACTGGGAACTGAGCTATGCCGATCTCGAAGGCGCCATTCAACAGGCCCACATCCACGTCGGGAATAAGGGTGTGAACGGCGGCATCAGCGTATTTCTGTGCACGAACCTCGGTAACGGTCCGGCGGGAACTCAGCCGTGCCCCGCGCCGCCGGCAACAATTTCGGGAACGATCTTGGCCGCAGACGTGAGTCCTAACATTCCGGCGACAGCAGCCGCCAGAACACAGGGCGTGAACACCGGCGAGATTGACGAATTGATCAAGGCGATGCGCGCCGGCGCCACTTACGTGAACGTTCACAGCACGCTTTGGCCGGGTGGCGAAATCCGCAGCCAGATCGACGGCAACAACAGCCACAACCACTAAGCCCCATCCCGCAAGATTTTTTTGCTCCGAGTGCAAGGGGTTTGCTGCATCCAGCACCTAACCCCTTGCACATTCTCCAATCCTGCCTATTCTTTAAAACCCATGAACATCACACATCTGGAATGCGGCCTGTGTGGGCTGAGGCACGAGGCACGTCGGTTGCTCAATCTCTGCCGCGAATGCGGTAAACCGCTGCTCGTTCGCTATGACCTGGAACGTGCGGCGCAAACGTTAACAAAGGAATCACTGCCGTCGCGGCGCGCCGATTTGTGGCGCTATCGCGAGGTGTTGCCGGTCGAGAACGACGAGAACATCGTTTCGTTTGGCGAGGGTTGGACGCCGTTGTTGCACGCGCCGAGGTTGGGCGAGCGCACCGGCATCAGGGAACTTTACATCAAAGATGAGTCGCAGAATCCGACGCAGAGTTTTAAGGCCCGCGGCATGGCGGCGGCAGTTTCGATGGCCAAGGAACTCGGCGCTACCAAACTGGCTGTGCCTTCCGCCGGAAACGCGGCGGGCGCCCTCGCTGCCTACGCGGCTCGCGCCGGACTCGAATGTTTCATCTTTATGCCTCAAGACACGCCGCGAGCAAACGTAGTCGAGTGTGAGCAGACCGGCGCGCACGTCACGCTGATGGACGGACTGATCACAGATTGCGGCGCGGAGGTCGGCCGGCGTAAAGAAGCAGAAGGCTGGTTTGACGTTTCCACTTTGAAAGAACCCTATCGCGTCGAAGGCAAGAAGACGTTGGGTTACGAAGTTGCCGAACAGCTCAACTGGGAATTGCCGGATGTGATCGTTTATCCGACTGGCGGCGGCACCGGGTTGATCGGCATGTGGAAAGCCTTCGACGAGATGGAGCAGATGGGTTGGATTGGCAGTAAACGTCCGCGAATGGTGACCGTGCAGGCGGCGGGTTGTGCGCCGATCGTGCGCGCGTTCGAGGAAGGCAAGCGCTTCGCCGACGAGTTTCCGAATGCGGCCACAACAGCGTCGGGGTTGCGAGTGCCGAAAGCGATTGGCGACTTCTTGATACTCGATGCGTTGCGGAATTCGGGTGGAACGGCGGTAGCCGTGACGGATGAAGAGTTGATCGACGCAGTGCGTGAGATTGGTTCGCTTGAAGGAGTGTTTTGTGCGCCGGAAGGTGCGGCGTGTTTGCCGGCGTTGAGGAAACTCATCGATACCGGCCTCGTGAAGGACAACGATCGAGTGGTGTTATTCAACACCGGCTCGGGCGTGAAGTACATGGAATCGTTTTCGTCCGTGTAATCCGTGTTCAAGAAAGGAAACGAAGTGAGGTTTCTTGGCTGTCTTCTAGTTCTCTTGCTGTGTGCTCCCCTGGTTTGTGCCCAACAGCCGTGGCTTACCGACACCGAGCGCGCACGGTTTGAAGAATTGCGACGCAGTGGTCTCGATGCGCTTTACAACATCGACTACGAAAAAGCGAATCGTGATTTCAAAGAGATCGTGCGGCTTTACCCGAATCACCCCGGCGGTTACCAGTTGCTCGCTGCGCGTCTCTGGATCAAGACACTTTACGAATCGCGCCGTTTGCAGTCGTCGCTCTACAGTTCCGAGTCGTTTTATTCGAGCGGCGACGACAAGGTCGATCCGAAGATCGTCACGGAGTTTCGCAACCTGACGCGCGAGGCGCGGCGGCTCGCCGAAGCGAAACTCAAACAAGAACCGAAGAACATCGAGGCGCTCGATTTCCTTGCGAACACTGAAGGTTTGAAAGCGTCGTTCGAAGAGGCCGTCGAGCGCCGGCACTTTGCGGCTTTGCGCGATGGCAACGACGCCGTCAATCATCATCGCGAAGTGTTGAAACTCGATCCGAAATACATCGACGCGCAGATCACGATCGGGCTTTATGAATACGTGGTTGGTTCGTTGCCGTTGCCGGTGAAGATACTCGCGGGTGCGACCGGTTTTCGTGGTTCGAAAAAACGCGGGTTGAAGATGCTCGAGCAAGTGGCGGCGGAAGGGCGTTGGGCGCAGGACGATGCGAAGTCAGTGCTGATTCTGCTTTACACGCGGGAGAAGCGGTTTGCGGACGTGGTGAAGTTGACGCGTGAGTTGAGCGCGAAGTATCCGCGGAATTATTTGCTGCGCATGGAAACGGGTGATGCGCTGGTGTCGCTGGCGGCGCAGAAGCGCAAGGAAAAGGATCTTGCGGGCGCGGTGCAGGCGGAGAAGGAAGCGTTTGAAAGTTTTGATGAAATGCTTCGCGATCGTGAAGTGCGCGACGCTGCGGGACGCGCGCTTGATTTGATTCACTTCAAATACGGCGAGGCGTTGCTGACGGCGGGTTATAACGACCGTGCCGCGAAGGAATTTCTCGCGACGACGAAAGTCGATCGCGCCGAACCGGGGTTGGTCACGATGGCGCATCTTTACGCAGCTCGTGCGTACGATTCCGCAGGGAAACGAGAAGAAGCGTTGGCTCAGTACAAGGAGGTGCTCTCACGTCCGAATGTTTACGACGCGCACGAGGAAGCGAAGCGCGGCATGAAGCAGGCGTACAAAGCGGAAGCGATTGTGCGCGCACCGGATGTGAGCAGTAATTAAAGCTGTGGGTAAATTAGGTAGCAATGGTCTTAATGGATCGCGTCCGCGCCGGCTTCTGTTGTGCCTCGACGGCGTGCCTCACAAACTGATTGAAGCCGCTCGCCACCGGGGACTGTTCGACGCTTTTGGACCACCGACGCGGCTGCTCTCACCGTTCCCGACGATGACGAACGTGGCGCTGTCGGCGATGTTTGATGCGACGCCGCCGGCGGGTTACGAGAGTCTCTACTTCGATCGTTCGGCGGGTGAACTTCGCGGCGGCATTAAGAAGTATCTCGGCCGCCGTACGCCGGACAAGATTCCGTCGTCGTACATGGACGACCTCGATTACCAGGAGCCGCTGCCGTTTGAGTTTTTGATCTACGTTGCGCCGGAAAAGATTTGGCGTGCGGACATGCAGAAGTTTCGCGAACAGTTTCGCAGTGCGCCGCCGAACCGCGACTATTTTGCGTTTCTGAAAGCTACTGATGGGTTGCTGCACAGCCAGGGACCGGCGCGTCTGGCGGTTGCGTTGGAGTCGCTTGATAGGATTCTCAAAGAGATTCTTAGTTACGCTGGTGCGGAGACGGAGATCGTGATGTTTTCGGATCACGGTATGAATCTCGAAGAGAACCGGCGTGTGCCGTTGAGTTCGGAGTTGAAGCGGCGTGGTTTTGAGGTTGTGATTCCGGCGTTTGGTCTTTGTAGTTACATCGCGGTTTATTGCCGTGACGAGGATCGTATTCCGGACGTGGCGCGTGCGAGCGCGGAAGTAGCGGGTGTTGATTTCGCGGTTTATAAAGACGGCAACGAAGTTGTTATCAAAAGTGAGCGAGGTGAGGCACGAATCGCGTCTCAGGCAGAAAGTTTTCAATATGTGGCTGCGATGGGCGACCCGCTCGAGTTAGGCCGTTTTGGACAGGGATTTAAAACCGATAAAGCATGGTTCGCGGAAACTGCGGGACATAAATACCCGGATGCGGTTCCGAACATCTACAAATCGCTCTTCACGCCGCGCGTCCAGCACACCGCCGATATCCTCATCAGCCTGAAAGA
>DASUPR010000440.1:0-11711 GCA_036281015.1 Pyrinomonadaceae bacterium | reverse complement strand
GAGCACAGAAGCGTCAGTGATCGTTCCCATGCCGCCTGTATTTGGACCAGTGTCGTTCTCGCCGATTCTCTTGTGATCGCGCGCGGCAGGCATCAGCGCGTAATCGCGGCCGTCCGCAAACAGGAGCACTGACGCTTCAGGTCCGGCTAAAGCTTCCTCGATTACGATTCGTTGTGCCGCCTCTTTTCCGGCCGCATGATGGACCATCAGGTCTTCGATCGCTCGTTCCGCTTCTGCACGATCTGTTGCTACGACAACTCCCTTCCCGGCTGCCAAACCGTCGGCTTTAATCACGACCGGCGATTCAGCGGGACCAAATTCGCCGCTACTGAGATGTGCGACAGCCTCCGCAGGTGACTCTGCTGTTCGGAAGGCGGCGGTCGGTACGCCGTGCCGGGCCATGAACTCCTTGGCGAATATCTTGCTACCCTCGAGCCGCGCAGCCGCGCTGCCCGGACCCACGATCGCCAACCCTTTCGCCTCGAAGAAGTCGACTATGCCCGCGGCGAGCGGCGCCTCCGGTCCCACAAACGTCAGGTCAATCCCTTCAGACTCAGCGAATGCAGCGAGGTCTGCGTGTTTATCAAGGGAAATCTCCACAGGGGTTGCGACTTGGGCGATTCCGGCATTTCCAGGCGCGCAAAAAAGCGTAAGTTGTCCGAAAGATCCTGCCCGAAGTGCCCAGGTTATGGCGTGCTCGCGTCCCCCCGACCCCAAAACAAAGATTTTTCTCATGGTTTTATCTTGACACAGTTTCGCCATAGTTATATACCAATTGACCAAACGGAGCCCCGTGCGGGCTGGGATCCCTTTACCTCGCTTGGTGGACGACCGAAAGCGTCCTTTCTTGACGCGCTTTCTTTATTCACCCGCCGAATCGCTGTTTAGTGTTACATACGACCCAGGGAGTTGGATCATGTTACAGACGGAAGCGGCCCACGCATTGGAAACACATCCGGAAAGTGAATACGAGGATCGGTCGATCAAATGCGTTGACTGCAACGAGAATTTCATCTGGACTGCGGGCGAACAGGTTTTCTTCCACGACAAGGGTTTGAAAAACGAACCCAAACGCTGCAAACCCTGTAAACAAGCTAAAAACGAGCGGTTGGCGGCAATAGCGGCAGCACAGTCGTCGGGAGTGCGGCAACGAATCGAGGTCTCCGTTCAATGCGCCCAATGCGGACAACAGACAACTGTCCCGTTCTATCCTTCGCAAGGACGGCCAGTTTACTGTCGCTCCTGTTTCCTTGCGGGCAAGACATCCGAAGCCGCTCAGGTCTAGATAATTTTCCTATCCTCCAACGTGCACGATTGGACGTCTACTCGAGTCTTTTTCTGCTTGTCGTAAGACTTCGTGTGTGACGGGCGCAGTATCACCTTCACCAAACGCAATGTACTTCAACAAGTAAGAAATCGGGTTCCCCTCACTCCAGCCGAAGTAAACGTGGGGCTGCTTGCCCATCTCGTCGCGCAGATAAAGTAGAAAAGCCGCGATCGCATTGGGAACGGCCGGCGACTCCGTACGCAGAATGCGAAAACCGTCGACCGTCTCGCCACGAATTTCGAGTGTGCCTGAAAACTCCGACGCATCACCAGGCGTGACTTCGAAAAACAGGATCGGCTCGCCGGCAGGGATGTGATTACTCGTCCGCTTCTCGTGCTCTTTCTGTTGATACTCCAGCGCGTCGCCCGTATCGCGGCGGTTGGTGATGATGCGAATCGTTCCCTTGGCGGCGTCTTTAATAAACTGCCGCGCTTTGTCGTCGAGCTGAATGTGTTCGATGCGCAGTTCAGTTGAACGCCACACTCGCGACACCAGCGACGCCAGAATGATCGTCAGAATGAAGAACGACGCGATCTTGATTCCTTCCGGCCGTTCGTGAATGTTCTGAATCGTCGTGTAGACGAAGACCAAAGCGATCACGAGATACGGTTTCCAGTTTCCCTGCTTACGACGCACCGCGAGCGTTACGGCAATCGCTGCTGAAGTCATTAAGACGAGCACCCCGGTCGCGTAAGCGCCGCCCTGCGCATCCACGTCTGCGTTGAAGATCACTGTGACGGCGAAAGCGATCGCGGTGATCACAATCACAAGCGGTCGTGCGGCCCTGGCCCATTCCGGCGCCATGCCGTAACGCGGCAGATAACGCGGCACAATACTCAACAAACCCGCCATCGCCGACGCGCCCGCAAACCACAGAATCAATATCGTGCTCAGGTCGTAAAGAGTACCGAAAACGTCGCCAAAGAACAGATGGGCCAGATACGCGATCGCGCGGCCGTTTGCTTCGCCTCCCTCAGCGAACTTGTCAGGCGGAATCAGGATAGCAGTTACAAGACTGCTGCTGATCAACATCGCGCTCATGATCAGCGCCGCTGTGCGCAGCAGCTTTTTCGTGTTGCGCGTGCGGCCGCGTAAGAGTTTTTGTGTCTTATCGTCGACAACCTGACCGGTGCGAGTGGTCTGAATGGTGTGCAACTGGTCCTCGGTTAGATCGTCATCGCCTTTTACCAGCGGCATCACCGCCACGCCTGTTTCAAAGCCCGAGAGACCCAGCGCGAGTTTGGGAAAAAGAAACAACGACACCGCAACGATCAACCACGGACTCCCGTGCACGCTCGGGTGCGTCAGGAGCAACTGCTTCCATTCCCCAAAGTGAAAGGGGTGTGTGGCGAGCTCGTACAAACCAAACGTGATCACGATGAGATTGAGCAGCAAATAAACGCCGACCAGCGCCACCGCGATCCCGATGGCTTCTTTAAAACCTTTCAAAAAGATCGCGCCGAGAAACGCGATCAACGCGAGCGTCACGCCGATCGGATGTTTCAACGATTCGGGCGTAAACGGGTTTTCGATAATGTGCGCCGTCGCGTCCGCCGCGGAAAGCGTGATGGTGATTACGAAGTCGGTCGCGACGAACCCCAGCAGCACGAGCACGAAGAGTTTGCCTTTCCAGCGCGACAGCAGATGCTCGAGCATCGAGATCGAGCCTTCGCCGTACGGGCTCTCTTCAGCGACTTTGTTGTAAATGGGTAACGCGCCAAACAGCGTCAGCAGGATCAGGATGAGTGTCGCAATGGGCGAGAGTGCGCCGGCGGCGAGAAACGCGATGCCGGGTTGATAACCGAGAGTCGAGAAGTAGTCGACTCCGGTCAAACACATCACTTGCCACCACGAGTGTTGCTTGTGTGGCGCCGCGTGAGCGTCTTGTTGTGCGGAACCTCGATATAACCAGAGCTTGAAACGCCGTCCAGTAGTTCTTCTGGGTAACCAATTAAGCATTGTTTGCCGCCGAGTACCGACCCGGTGCGCACAGAAATAAAAAGGCACGGGGCAATGAGCCCCGCGCCTTTCGATCGCGGCACTGCCCTTCCTTTTGGCCTACGAGGTTAGCTGTCGGGCTCGAACTGGAAGTGTTCGTCGCGTGAGCAACGTGCTCAGCGATTCGCCCCTTGTTTCGTGTGAAACGTTGGTTCCCC
Source organism: Pyrinomonadaceae bacterium (assembly GCA_036281015.1). GTDB lineage: Bacteria > Acidobacteriota > Blastocatellia > Pyrinomonadales > Pyrinomonadaceae > PSRF01. Next base: position 8,228 of record DASUPR010000440.1, on the reverse strand, counting down.
CGCGTTGCTCAGCCGTGCGCGGCACGAGCAACTTCGGCAGACATCTAAATTGTCAACGGCAGTGATGTTACTCCCCTGCACCGCCGGAATCAATCTTCCTTTATCCACCCACGTGCACGATCGGGCGCTGGTCAGGATCCTTTTCCGCCTGGCGCAAAACCTCGTGCGTCACCGGCGCCGTGTCGCCCTCACCAAAGGCGATGTACTTCAGCAAGTACGAAACAGGGTTTCCTTCACTCCAACCGAAGTAAACGTGCGGCAGTTTCCCGGTCTCATTACGAATAAACAACAGAAACGCGGCAATCGCGTTCGGTACAGCCGGCGACTCCGTACGCAGAATCTGAAACCTGTCCACCTGCTCGCCGCGGATCTTCAGCACGCCGGAAAACTCCGAAGCATCTCCAGGCGTCACTTCGAAGAACAGAATCGGCTCACCCGCCGGAATGTGATTGTCGAGCCGCTTCTCGTTCTCTTTCGATTCGTACTCCTGCACGTCCCCGCGATCGATGCGGTTCGTGATGATTCTCACCGTTCCCTTTGCAGCCTTGCGGATAAACTCGCGCGCCTTATCATCAAGCTCCACACGTTCAACTCTCAATTCCGTCGATCGCCACACACGCGAGAAAAGCGAGCTGACGACGATGGCGCCAATGAAAACGATCGCGATCTTTATTCCTTCCGGCTGCTCGACGATGTTCACGATCGTCGTGTAAAGAAACACGAGCGAGATCAGCATGAACAACCATTGCACTCGTTCATTCTGCCGGCGCGCGGAAAGCGTCACAGCAATCGCCGCGGAAGTCATCAACGCCAGCACACCCGTCGCGTAAGCGCCTCCCTGCGCATCGACGTCAGCCCGGAAAAGTATCGTCACCACAAAACAAATTCCCGTGAATACAACCACGAGCGGTCGCGTCGCCCGCGCCCACTCCGGCGCCATGCCGTATCGCGGCAAATAACGCGGAACGATATTGAGCAAGCCCGCGAGCGCCGACGAACCCGCAAACCAGAGAATCGAGATCGTGCTTATGTCGTACGCGGTGCCGAAATAATGACCCAGGTATTCATGGGCCAGAAACGCGAGCGCACGTCCATTCGCGTTGCCGGCTTCGTGTGTATCGGTTTCCGGTTGAAACGCCTCCGGTGGAATGAGCAACGTCGTCACGATGCTGCTCGCGAACAACAGAAAACTCATGATCAACGCGGCAGCGGTCAGTAACTTGCGCGTGTTGTGAATGCGGCCTTCGAGTCCCAGCCCTCTCACCAGCGGCATCACCACCACGCCGGTTTCAAATCCAGACAGACCAAGAGCGAGTTTCGGAAACACCACCAGCGCCATCCCGATCATCACGAACGGACTGCGGTAGGTTTGAAACAGCGCTGTGCGCCAATTCGAAAACACCGATGGATGCGTGGCGATCTCATAAAACCCGACCGCTATGATCGCCAGATTGAGCACCAGATAGATCGCGACCAGGAACACCGCAATCCCGATCGCCTCTTTGAATCCACGCAAAAAGATCGCGCCCAACGCAGCGATCAGCACCAACGTGACGATGATGCGATGGTGCATGAAGTTCGTGTGATCCAGAACGAACGGGTTTTCGACGATGTGAGCAGTAGCGTCAGCCGCAGACAGCGTGATGGTGATGATGAAACTGGTAGTGGCAAAGCCGAGCAAAGCGAGAACAAAGAGTTTTCCCTTCCAGCGCGACAAAAGATTCTCGAGCATCGAGATCGAGCCGTCGCCGTGAGGACTCTCTGCCGCCACGCGCCGGTACATCGGCAGCGCGCCGAATAACGTCAAAAAGATAAGGACTAATGTTGCTAGCGGTGAGAGTGCGCCGGCGGCAAGAAACGCTATGCCTGGTTGATAACCGAGTGTCGAAAAATAATCGACACCGGTGAGGCACATCACCTGCCACCACGGGTGTTGTTTATGTGGAGTCGACGATTCGTGCGCGGAACCGCTTGTTCGTCTGCCCTCTAAAAGCCAGAGCTTGAACTTGCGCCGCGATCTCTGGAGCAGCCCCATCTTTTTCGTCAGTCAACGTCGAGGTTCATTCGCTCAACCCGCAGCGCCGCGATGAAATTTAGGGGGCGCACAAAAAAAGCGGGCGGGGGCCTCCCACAGCCCCCACCCTAAGGCCACGTGTCCTCACCCCACGCGACCACTTCGTCCACCGGGGAGGTGAACGCATCGGGATTATGCAATAGTCCGCTTAAACTTTCAACCGCCTTATTGATTTTGTCCGGCACACAACAAGTCATGTCAACGAATGTATGACACAACAAAATTTATAGACCACATAAGCAACTTCGATTCAGCCGCTTAATCAGCGATCAATCGCACAAAGACTTGCACTCTCTGCGTCCAACGTCACCGGTTTGCAACACCTGCTGCATCTTTTGTCTGGTCCATTTGTCCCTGGCGTTCTTCAGCATGAGCCAGATCGGAGAAGGCCACGACCAGCAGCAATGCTGTCACGCCGAGAGTGCAGAGGATGTAAAGGATCGCCGTCCTTTCGAGATAGATCAGCGCGATTACTACTGCCGCAAGGCCGAGAGCCCAGGCGAGCGTCATCAATTTTCTGCGACGGCGATCGTCGGCAACTGTTTTTCGATTCATTCGCTATTTCAACTTTCAGTTATTTCGTTGGCCGCCTACCGACTTTAGTAGATGACCTTGCTGGGCAAATACATTCCGGTCTGAGAGACCGCGTTCGAGAAGCCTCCGGTGATTGCGCCTAACAGCGTAGGGCCAATGCGCTGCTTCGAGAAAATCCCGGCTTCGGGTACTTCGATGATGTCGTAAGCCTGCAACAGCGGGTCTTCCGCTTTGTTCTTCTTGATCGCCGACACGTCGTAGACCTTCTTTTCATGCTTCGAACTGCCGGGAACCTGGCGATAAATGGCGACTTCGCTCAGCTTCGCTTCGCCTCTCGTTCCACCCACCATTGCCAGCGCTCGCGTGAGCGTCATCTCTTCGCGCAGGTAAACTCCGTTTGGCGAAACGACAGCGCCATAGATGTAGATCGGCTCGGCTTCAGTCACGAGCACGTAATCGCCGGGACGAATTACCGGGTTCGCGTCGAGTTTGCCGGCGCGCAGTTCGGAGATCTTCACGATCTGGAGCGGAATCTTCGTCCCGTCGATCGGCTTGGCTTCTTCCTCTTCACCGGGACCCGGACACATCAAGGGCTCGGTGTGCAGGATCTGGATCGTGCCGGACGCGCGTTCAGTAAAGCCGCCCGAAACGGCGATCAGTTCGTTCAAACGAACTCTTCGTTTCATCTCGACACGCGCGGACTGGCGCACGGCGCCGAAGACCGTGGCCGGTTGGCGGCTGTTGCGCTCGGCGATCCGGACGCTGACTTGCGGGTTGTTTATGAACTTCGCGTAAGCAAGCGCGATGTCTTTCTGAACTTCCTTGTCCGTGCGGCACTTCGCCGAAATCGGTTGCTCCAAAAACGGCAACGAGCTCAGGTTTCCATCACTGTCGATCTGGGCCATCGCAGTCGACAATTCCGGCTGGCCAAACACTCGGATGTCGAGCACGTCGCCTGGTCCAAGCAGGTAAGCTTTACTTCCCTGAATATCCATCGCAGCAGACTGAGAAGCGCTTGATGTGGAAGCTTGTTGTTGAGGTTCCTGCGCGTGGCTAAAACCGGCGAGCATGCAGGCACACGCAATGGCAACAATCAAACACTGCTTAACTTTCATCACATTACCTCACTGAAGAAGTTTTCTTGTGCCGGCGGTGTTTTCTTCGCCGGCTGAAGGTCCCAGGCAATACAAACCCGGTAAAAAGCAAGTTGCAATGATCGCACAAAAGGTGGTAGATGCCAACCAGACGCATCGGCAGCGGCGTGCGCTTGTATCCCCTGCGAATCCTGGAGCTTCCACATTTGGGACACTTCTGAAACGTCATTCGTTTGAACTACTGCGCTGCGGCAATTTTGCCTGAAGTTTGGCAATTTCGAGTTCGATTCTCTCCGTTCCGGCAACGCGCACGTCTGGCTTCACCACGTCCTGGTTCAGATAAAAGAGCGCATCGCGATAGCGATCGATCGCCCGGCGATAGTGACCCTTGAAAGCCGAACGTTCGGCCAGTTCCACCCAGTGTGCAACCTTAACTGAAGCAATAAACTCGCTGATTGCGACTTTCGACTCGTGAAGCTCCGGCTCTTCAGGATAGATGCGTAGCGTTGAGTCGATACAATCCAACGCGCGGTTCGCCGTTTCGATCTTGTCGAACGTGCGGGCGCGTTGCTGCGCTTCGTAAGTTAATAACCGCGACTGCCCCCTGGCCCAGGTCAAAAGGTGATGTTTGTGCAGGGAGCGCACGCGTTCCTGTCCCGCGCGAATCGCGATTCCCTGTTCACTGCCGTGGCTCCCCGAGCGAATCGCTTCGTCAGTACCCGCCAGATATTCCTGGCAAAGATGCGCTACGTCGAGATGCGTTTCCGGCGGGGAGTTTGGCGCGTCCGCGGCAGCCGAGTGCTTTTGAATATTCCGCAAAGCAGCCGAGTGGACTGAAGACGAAAAGCCTTTCCTACTACTGCGGCGGCTGCTGTGTGAAGAACGGCTCTTTGTTTTTGGCCGCGGGTCCTGGATGCCGTTTTCGAGCAGGTACCGAGTCCACGCGCGGCGCATCACCACTTCGCGTGCCGACAGTGCAACCAGCAACACCACGCTCGCAGCCAAACCCGCCGGCAACCACGGCGCCTCGTCTCCGCCGCGTACGAGCATCCACCAAAGTAAAAGAAACAGGCCGCCGGACGCGACAATCGCGATCGTCAGGTAACCGGTGCTCGATGGCATTCGGCCGCGCGCCGGGCGATGGCGCAGATCGTCGGGCCCTCGCGAATGCGTTCGCGGGTTGCGAGGGAAAAACTGGTCTGCTGAGTTATTTCCCAAAACTCACCCTTAACTTTTTGCGCACTGTACCCGGGGGGATGGCCTCACAAGCCTCTCAAGGTGATAATAGTCGGCTTTTTGGGATTGTGCTGTCAACACACGATCTCTTCCATTCAAAACACAGAAGAGGACTCGGGAAAATGAGCGATAAGAGATTTGCGGGCAAGGTCGCGCTGGTGACTGGCGCGACTTCCGGAATCGGACAAGCCTGCGCCATTGCTTTCGCAACGGCAGGCGCAAAAGTGGCGTGTGTAGGGCGAAAGGAAAAGGCGCTGGAGGAAGTTATCGAACGCATTCGCGCGCTCGATAGCGAGGCCCTGGCAATTCAGGCGGATCTTTCTTCTTCCGCGGAGGCGGAGCGCGCGGTGAACGAAACGGTGAAGGCGTTCGGCGGCCTCGATGTTCTCGTTAACGCAGCGGGACACATCAGCAGCGGCACGATCGAGAACACGTCGCTGGAAGCGTGGGACGAGATGATGAACGTCAACGTCCGCGCCGCGTTTCAGCTGATGCAGAAAGCGTTGCCGAGTTTGATTGAACGGCGCGGCAACATCGTCAACGTCTCCAGTGTCACGGGACTACGCGCGTTTCCGGGAGTGCTCGCCTACTGTGTTTCGAAAGCCGCGTTGGACCAGTTGACGCGCTGCGCTTCCCTCGAGCTGGCGGCGATAGGCGTGCGCGTGAACGCGGTAAATCCCGGCGTGGTGGTCACGGAGATTCACAAACGCGGCGGCATGAGCGAGGAAGCGTATGCGGCGTTTCTGGAACACTCAAAAACAACTCACCCGCTCGGCCGCACCGGACGTCCGGAAGAGATCGCCGCGCTGGTCCTGTTCCTGGCGTCTGACGAAGCGTCCTGGGTCACCGGCGCAACCTATTCAATCGACGGCGGCCGTGCGCAAACCTGTGCTCGTTAACGCAGCGACTTTCCTGTGCCTTTTGTGCCTTTTTGTGTCTTATACTGAGCGCCCATGAACGAAGCACCCACCATCATCATCACGCGTTCACCGCAAGTGAGTGGGATCAAAGTTGCACTGAGCATCCTCGGAACACTTATCGCGCTGTTTCTCGGTCTGCTGGTTTTGATCGTGATCGGAATCGAGACTGGTCCAGTGGCGCTGATGCTCGGACTGATCACCGCCACGATCCCGGTGCCGCTCTACATCATTCTCGTCCTGTGGATCGATCGTTACGAAGCTGAGCCGCTTTGGATGCTGGCGACGGCGTTCTTCTGGGGCGCGCTCATTGCCACGTTCTTCGCGTTCCTGCTGAACACGACGAGCCAAGTCGCTGTCGGAGCATTCACCAACGCGAACGCGGGTCAGGCATTCGCCGCTGTTATCTCCGCGCCGATCGTTGAAGAGATCGGCAAGGCGTTCATACTCTTCATCTTCTATTTCTGGAAGAAGGACGAGTTTGACGGCGTCGTCGACGGCATCATCTACGCCTCGATGACGGCGCTCGGCTTCGCGATGACTGAAAACGTTCTTTACTACGGTAAAGCGGTCGCCGAAGGCGGCGGTGGTGCGTTGACGTTGATCGTGATCATACGTGGCTTCTTCGCGCCGTTTTCGCATCCGTTGTTTACGAGTTTGACGGGAATTGGCCTGGGACTCGCGAGACAGTCAACAAACATCGCAGTGAAAGTTTTGACGCCGGTGATCGGGTTGTTGATGGCCATCTTCATGCACAGCATTTGGAATGGCTCGGCAGTGTTTGGCGGCGGCGGAGTTTTCATACTCACTTACATTCTGGTGATGGTGCCGGCGTTCGTGATCCTGCTCGTAGTTATTTCTCTTGCACTGCGGCGCGAGGGCCAGGTGGTAAGGGAGTTTCTGGTTGTCGAGCTCGATCGTGGCATCCTGACGCGCGAAGAGTATGACCAACTGGGATCGATCGTCGGACGCATGGGATCGTCGTTCAATGCGCTTTCAAAATCGGGCATGAAGGGCTGGCGAGCGCGGCGTCGTTTCAATCAACTCGCGAGCGAGCTGGCGTTTCATCGCAGTCGCGTTTCACGCGGCGTCCATTCGGCTGCACAGGACGTACTCGCGCAGGAGGCTGCGTATCTACAAGCGCTACAAGCACTGGTAAACGAACTCCGGGGCCGTTAGTTTTCGCACAAACGATGTATTAGCGCTCGCTGCCCGTCTGTTTCTGACTTATACTGGCCCGGTCTTGGAAAGACACCCCAACAGAGCTAAAGCTCGTGAGAATCGAACTTTTACCGAGTACGTTTGATGACCAGGGCGTTGCCACCCTGGAACAACGCCTGACCTGTTTTCTGATCGACGATTGCGTGGCGGTTGACGCCGGCAGCATCGCGATCGCGCTCGACAACGAGCAGCGTAATAACGTCAGAGACATCATCGTCACTCACCCTCACATGGACCACATCGCCAGTCTGCCGATCTTCATCGACGACCTTTATCCGTCGTTGAAACAGCCGATGCGCATTCATGCGACGCCGGAAGTGATCGACCTGCTCGAACGCGACGTGTTCAACTGGAATGTGTATCCGCGTTTTTCCGACTTGAAGAACGATTATGGACCAGTGATGGAGTACGTGCCGATTCCGATCGGAGAATCGTTTCCGGTGGCCCATCTGAATGTGAAGGCGGTGCCGGTCAATCACATCGTGCCGACAGTCGGCTTGGTTGTTTCAGACGGAAAAACGAGCGTGGCTTTCAGTTCCGACACAGCAGAAACGGACGACTTCTGGAAGCTGGTTAATCAAGTGAAGCATCTGGACGCGTTGCTCGTCGAAACGTCGTTTCCGAACCGGATGGCGAAGCTCGCGGAAGTTTCGCGTCACTTCACGCCTGCGTCGCTGAACGAAGAGCTCAAGAAACTGGCGCACAACGGCATGGACATCATGGCCGTGCATCTGAAACCGAGCTATCGCACAGAGATCATCCAGCAACTCGGGGAATTGGGGATTCCGAATCTACAAGTGATGGAGCCGGGCAAGGTTTATAACTGGTAGGTCGCGCTACTCAATCGGCCGGTCGAAGTGGATCGGTTCAAATTCCTTCTCAGCGTGCTCACCGTCAACACCGTGCAGCGAGACACGGCCACTCGAAAGTAATTGCTTCACCCGAAATGTACGTTCGTGGCGTTCACGGCCGGGCATGAGTTCAGCCCGGAACGTGACCATCATTCCGGGTCTGGCCCAAACGTCACCAACTTTTCTTTGAGCGTACATACAGCTATTCGCAAAGCGGATCGAGCCTGGCCGTGATGGTCGGCAACCCGCTGAGCGCGCGGTCGGCGTTGATTGCTGTGTAATTAGACCACTCGGCGGGCAG
>DASUPR010000439.1:0-14606 GCA_036281015.1 Pyrinomonadaceae bacterium | reverse complement strand
GGCGCCGCGTCCTCAATAAATCGAACTACTCGACGACAAGTATCAGATCGAGCAACTGCTGGGGCAGGGAGGCATGCGCGCGGTTTATCGCGCGACACACCTCGGGACAAAACGCACCGTCGCGATCAAGGTTATTCATCCGCAACTCTCGAGTTACGATCAGCTCGTCGCGCGATCTTCGCGCTGGCCGGGCCGGTGGTCATCATGGAAGAGCATGGAGTGTTTGGCACGTTGAGTCGCAGCCGAAATCTGAGCGCGTTTTAGTTTGGCGGGCTGCTGTGACGACGGATTTTACGTTGCAACTAAACGACGACTGGTCTCCCAAACAGTTTGGTTTCAACTTCTCTACGTCCGGCTGGTCCAGTCTGTATCAGTTGCTGAATGTTTTCATCACTCCGCTGACGTCGATCATGGCGTCGCTGCTTTACTTGAAGACACGAAAGGCAGGCAGTGAGTCGTTGAGAGACGCAAGCGAGCAGTTCGAAGCACTCGACATACCGCGCAGCAGATGGCAGGCACGCATGAGGAGCCGCTGGACCACGCACAGCACGCACCGCTGATGCGTCCCCGCCATCTGACGCGTTTAAGTTTTACTCACTCGGTTTCTCGACTCTTCCACCCAGGTGCTTACCGAGAAACTCTTCCATCGCGCGATAGAAGTCGAAGCGGTTTTCTTCATTCGCAAAGCCATGTCCTTCGTTGGCTTTGACCATGTACGGAACGTCGATGCCGCGGGCCTTCAAAGCCTCCACCATCTGATCCGATTCCGCTTTGTTCACACGCGGATCGTTTGCCCCTTGAACAACTAACAGCGGGACTTTGATGTTCTTACTGTGAAAAACGGGAGACGCCGCCGTCAGCAGGTCTTTGTCTTTCTCCGGATGCCCGATCATTTCGTAGAGCATTTCCAAGTACGGTTTCCAATATGGCGGAATGCTCTTCATGAACGTGAAGAGATTTGAAACGCCCACGTAATCAACGCCGGCAGCGTAAAGATCCGGTGTGTAAACAAGCCCCGCCAGCGTGGCGTAGCCGCCGTAACTGCCGCCGTAAATCGCAATGCGTTTGGGATCGGCGATTCCTTGCTTGATGAGCCATTGAACGCCATCGGTGATGTCGTCCTGCATGGCCCTGCCCCACTGTTTGAAACTCGCTTCCCAAAACTTGCGCCCGTATCCGGTCGAGCCACGGAAGTTCACCTGCAACACCGCATAACCGCGGTTTGCGAGAAACTGCACTTCAGGGTTGTAGCCCCATTGATCGCGATACCACGGGCCACCATGCGGATTCACGACCACGGGTAGATTGCGAGCCGCCACACCTTTCGGCAGCGTCAGGTAACCGTTGATCGTCAGACCGTCGCGGCTCTGATACTTGATCGGTTTCTGCGGCACGAGATCCTGTTCATTCAACCACGGGCTCACGTCCGCGAGCTTTCGAAAATCTTTCGTCTTCAGATCGTAGAAGTAATAGGCGCCAAGCGACCGATCAGTGAACGTTCTCACGAGGCACTTGTCTTCGTCGTAATTGAAACCCGCGACACGCACTTCGAACCCCGGCAAGCGGCGCTCGAGATCTTTCTGAAGATCGGCGCGCTGCTTGTCGATAAAGTGGTAATGAGTTTTGTCTGTAACGTAAGAGACTCCGGTTATCGCACGGCGCTTGCGAGAGCTCAGAAGATTGGTCACGTCGACTTCCGGATGCTCGTAAATCTTTTCGAGCTCTTTCTTGGTTTCAACGTCGTACTTGACGATCGCCGACTTGTCGCGCCCGAGGTTTGTCGCTACGTAAAGTTGTTTGTTGTCGGGAGTGAACAGCAACGGCGCGATCGTCTCTTTGAAGCTGGTGGTGATGACGGGCGCAAACTTGTCGGCTTCGGTGTTGCGAAACATCAGCGTGCTATTCACACCGTCGGTGGTGATAGCGATGCGGAGTTTTCCGTCCCAGTCAGTCGCCCAGCCGGTGTAATTGCCCGGGTTCTCGGCGATCATTTGCATCTCGCCGGTGTTGACGTTGATGCGATAAACGTCTGAGACCTGCGGGTTGCGTTTATTCAGCCCGACAAGGATCTCATTCGGGTTACGTTCGAGCCGATCGATGATCTGGGCGCGGACCTTTTCAAACGGAGTCAGATCCTTTTGATTGGAGCCGTCGATGCCGACGGCGTACAGCCGGAAGTTTTCATCGCCGCCTGTGTCCTGTACATAGACAATGCGGTTGTCGCCCTTCCAGGCGTAGCCGGCGATGTCGCGACCCTTCGCGCCGGTCACGCGTGTGGCCTGGCCGGATCCGATCTTCTCGACAAACACGTTGAGACGGTTCTCCCAAGGCTGCATAAATGCGAGATGCTCTCCGTTTGGAGAAAGTGCGTATGCAACTTTGGTCGGATTCCTGAAGAAGTCCTTCATCGGAATGAGAGGAGCCACTCCCTCCTTCGATTGCGCTTTTTGTTGCGCGAGAGCGGAAGTGGAAAATACGAGCAGAAGTTGCAGTAGCAGCACCAAGGCTTTGCGTTTCATGAGATCCTCCAGGTATTGAAGATTGGCCGGTGGTTTGGGTCTATTACGTTAAAGACGCTGCGAGGGTTGCGGGTGTTAACTGCCAAAGCTTGAACGCCCGCATTCTATACGAAGTTTCCGAGAAAGCTATGAATATAGAAACGATACGAGATTTTTGCCGGGACCTTCCGGCGGTTACCGAAGATGTTAAGTGGGGTCACGACCTGTGTTTCTGCGTCGCCGGCAAGATGTTTTGTGTTGCCGCACTGGACGGGCCGCTGAGCGTCTCCTTCAAGGTGAAGGATGAGGAGTTTGATGAAATCTCGGGCTCGCCCGGGATTCGTCCGGCGCCATACGTCGCGCGTTATAAATGGGTGCTGGTTGAGGACGTCGACAAACTCAGCCGCAAGGAGTGGGCACACTACATCCGCCAATCGTACGACCTGGTGCGAGCGAAGCTGCCGAAAAAACTAGCGCGGCAACATGGCTTGTCGTGAGGGATTTGTTCATGGAACGCGTCAAACGAGACTCGGTCGGACGAGTTCTTTCCGTACTACGCCAAGCCCTGAGCGATCTGGAGGTAAAAGTCGCGGACCTCACGCTCGTAGTTCAATGCCTGTTGGAGAATGCTCACGCCCGAAAAAAGCGGAATGATAGCCTCCTCCGGATCCCACCAGCCAATTTCATTCAAGTGATCGGCGGAAGAAGGAAACTTTCGTTGAACGATCTGCTTGCGCGTGCCGTCGCTGCCGATCAATTCACGGACCCATTGTTGCGATCGAACTGAAACGAGACCGTCATTGTCCCCATCCTGACGGTTAATGAGGACCCACGAAAGAACGAGCAGCGAAAATACATCTGTAACCTCCTCCGAAGCGGCGTAAGTCTGATACGCAACGCTGTTTCTCGCTTCGGCGTCTTCCGCCCGCCGATTAAACTGCTCGCAGGCGGCAGTTGTGAGATCCGCAAGCCCATCCACATCAACCACTCGATCAAGCGTTCCTACCAACAGTGCGCCTGCGGGCTGCGCAAATCGATCTGCTACCGGTGTACCAAGATGTGGCGTTCCGATAGTCGTGAGCGTTGCAACGCGGTCCGCCATTCCCTTGTCGACAATCATGTGACGCGCATCAATGCCGCCCATACTGTGGGCGATGATATGAACCTTTGGGCTACCCGTTCTTTGGAGCACGTCGTTGACGTGATCTCTCAATGCCTCCGCGCGCGCTTCAACAGATCTCGCAAACGGGAGATTTGGCGCAGAGACATTGAACCCGTTTGCTTCGAGATGGCTTCGAATACCTTTGAAATACGCAAGCTGGTCGCCATGGTCCGGGATATTAAACTTCTCCCGAAACATCACTTTGAGAATGTCGAACCTCGCGATTCCATGTACTAACACGATCGGAAATGATGCCATGATTACTTAACTCCTTTACTGCTAATCAAGGTCCAAACAACCTGCGCGTAAATTCATTCGCGAACTTTCGTTGCGGATCCTGTTGATCGCGAATCTCCAGGAACTTTGTGAAATACGTCGAGTGAAGTTTCTCCATGTCCGCACGCGTATGTAACTCGCAAAACTTTCCGAGGTGCGGCCGGGCGCCGACTTCCTTCATCAACTGTTCAGCAGCCGCGTAGTAACCTTCAAATCCATTCGAGTCGTTGAGCACCAAATCGATCCACGTCGACCTTTGCCCGCGCCCGGCTCCGATGAGCGTTCGGTCATGCCCCGCCGGTGTGAACCGTACTTCGAACAACGGATACGGGATCGGCTTTTCGAGATACATGTACTCGAAAAGTCCGACAAACTTCTTGCACATCTCCCACGTCTTTTCATAAGGCACGGTGAATTCCAATTCCTGATGCAGGTGATAGATCGTTCGATTGAACGCCTTGTTACTCTCCAACACCAGGTTCGTGCCGATTTTGATGCCGTGCGTAGCATGCGAGAATTTTTTGAGCGTGCCGGTGTAGGCCATCAGGCCTCCAAACCACGCCGCCAGCAACGCATCGAACGAAATGGCAATGAACTCTCGCAACGGTCCCAGAAACGACTTCCGTTTCCTGGTTCGATTCCAGGTGCTGATCTGACACCTCGTCGTGAACGGAAACAGATAGAAGCTGACGTGATCGTTCTTTTGGATTAACTCCTCGAGATGGCTCTCGACGTAAGAGAGATCGGAGATCTCAAACTTCTGCGCGACGTCGAAGCGATCTACGGCCTGGACCGTGACCTCCGAGATCACGCCCACTGCGCCAACGCCTCCGATAGCGGCGCGAAACAGATCGTCCGCGGGTCCGACAGTTTTCACGTGACCGTTGCTATCTATGATTCTCAGGTCCACAACCGTTTGGCTGACGAATCCCCAGTTGCGTCCGGTGCCGTGAACGTCGGTGGAAAGAATGCCTGCGATGCTCTGTGCGTCGTGAGAGGGAAGCGCCTCGAACGCCCAACCGCGCTTTAGTAACTCACGCACAACGTCGCGAACGCGCGTGCCGCCTTTGACCGTGAGACGTTTGTTAACTCTGTCTTCGCGAACGACGCCGGCGTATCGATCCAGCGAGACGAGCGTGGTGTCGGCAACCACGCCGTCGTTGAACGAGTGGGCTGATCCGAAGAAGCGCAGATCCTTGGCCTGTTTGATTAGATAGATGAGCTCGTCTTCTGAAGTCGGCCGTTCGAATCGCTGGGGCCGGTAACGAAAGCGCCGGCCCCAGTTTCGAAAGAGACCATTTGAAACCCTGCCTTCCAGCCACAGGAAGTTGTCGAACGTGAGGGCGTTCAGGATGATGTTTAGCGTCGTGTGAAAGCCGACGTAGAAGTAACCTCTTCGTTTCATAGTCTTGCTCCGGCAACCGGTGTCCTCGCTTCCGTCTTTGGCGCTGCTACGGCCGCGGGTTTGGGAACGAGGTGGAACACGTCGATCAGTCGTACTTTCAGATCGCTGCCGTCCAGAGTCCGGCCGTTCTCTTCTTTTCCGATGATGCTTACGTCGTCCACGGCGATGACGTAACCCGTGAGGCTGTCGTTTGTGAGACGGAAGCGAATGAACTGTTTGAAGTTTTCGACGCGAGCCGTTCCCCCAACCTCGTTATTGTGGCCGTTGTAAAGGAAAGTCACGGCAAAGTACCAACCGGTCCAGAGGCAGCAGATAACTGCGCCAATGATTCCGGCGACGATTGCCGGTATCACTGACGACCAGCCGGTCCAGTCCGTAAAGATCAGTTGATACTGCTGCGAACTGTCGAACTTCCTCAAGATCCAGTTTGTAATCCACGGCAGTCTTAACATCACCGCGCCGTAGACCAACCACAAGAGTGTTAACGCAAAGCGGTAGTTTCGCTTAAAAAGAAGCTGCGCGAGCGGAATCGGAGCGACTACAAGAATCGCCGCCAGCGCCAACATGAGCCAGTTGGCGTTCAGGATGAGAATCAAAGGAACCAGTAGTTGCAGGATCAGGAACCAGAGACCGATGGCGGCTTTTCCGATTATTTGCACCCATTTCGACTTCGTGTAGAGCAGATCGCCGGCAACCTTAAACGGCAACGCCATGATGCCGGCAATGGCTGCGATCAGCACGACGATGAAGGTTATGTCGGAGAGCAGATACGCGGGCAGGTTGTTCTTGCCGAAGAACCACAATCCCGCTGTGAGCACTACTATCGCCAGCAGCCAGAGAACCCATGGGAAATACTCTTGAACGAAGTTTAGAAGCTTCGCCGCAGCGCCTTTGGTCTCTTTCGGAACGAAACTCTTTTTGAAGAGATATTCACTGTAGCGAATATTGAGCATGATCGCCGTGATGGCGGCGGCGATCGAGTAAAGCACCAGGAGACTGTTGATGAACGGGGTGATGTGATAGCGATAAGGTTGAATGCTGAGTAGCGCAATCAACACCAGCGCCCCGGTTATAGCGACGATGGGAATCAGTTTTTTCTCCGGAACCGTTTTGTCTTCCCAGGGATTCTGGTTTGTAAAGATCTTGTTAGTTGCGGCTAAGTAGAAAGTGAAAAGGATCGCCGCGATCGAGAGCACAATGAATACATCACCCAATATCAGATCGAGTTGCCAGGTTGAGGGGACTGTGAAGAGATAGCCGGGTGATGCGGGCGAACAATTCGAAGGCGGTTGCCATTCCGTTTGGACCAACCCGAGTGCACTCCACAGTCGATACGGTTTCACTGGAGCACAAGGTTGCGACCCCTGATGAACGATTGTGGCGGTGATGGCCTCCGGTTCCGTGTTGGTAACCTGGAGAGTGTTGATGAGGTTGACGCCGCCGAACCCGATGTTGCTGATGAATTGTCTGCTGCTCTGTGGAGCCGTGATACAGAAGTAGAAAACAAACGCCATGATGAATCCGGCGAGCCAGATGTAGCCGCCGTTCATGACATTCCAGAATTTGAAGAGCGTGTTTCCGACCGCCTCACGTGATTGATCTTCGGGCGGATAGAGCACTTGCTCGCAGATCTCGTCGCCGTAGGTCGTGGACGGATGATGGAACGCGCCGCCTGCTCCCGAAACGACTGATGCGTAACTCTTCGCGGAAGGCCGCTCGGCAGTGCTCTGTTTGCGCGGCACTCCGTTAGCTTTTGGACCCCAATAACGCGCGTAGTGATGAACGTCTCCGGAAAGATCGAGACGGCATTGACCCGGGTCCAACGCTTCGTCGCCGGTCTTCTTGAAATCTGGTTTATCACCGCCGTTTCTCGCGGCGTACGGAGGACGCTCCAGTCCCACCGCGATCAGTGATTTCGTCGCCTTTATTTCTTCGAGGTCGGCGACGCGGCCGAAGACGGTGCTTGGAGAGCAGGTAGCAACAATGAGTTTTTTAGGTGCGCCGGTTTGCTCTCCGTTGGTCTTGAGCGTGGCAAAGAATTCTTTTTGCCTGAGATCGATAAGACCGGGTTCGGTATCGAGTCCCCAGAACCACCAGTTGAACGGCAGACGCAGAGCGACATAGCTGGCTTCCTGCATGCGTTTGAAGCCGGCGAGCGTCAAGGCGGCGTAGCCCTTGCCGCTCTTGTAAGGACCCTCGTCGGGCGGCAGTGGTCCCTCGGGCCTGGTCGGTTTACGAAACTGGCGGCGAAATCCGTCAACCTGATCGTAGTAGTCGTGATTACCGGGAATGCCGAAGATTGGCCTGCGTTCGTGCGTCTGGTCGATCAGTTTTCGCTTCTTTAGATCCTGGTAAGCGTAGACAAATGGACGTTGAAAGCGATCGACGAGGGAAAGATATTCCGCGGAGTGGTAACAGGTATCGCCGCCGATGAAGAGAAATCTTCCGCGCGGGAGTTCGAATGTGAAATCCTTGCCGTCGGCTTTTAGCGTGGTGACCTTTCGCTTGTCCTCAGCGTCTGGCAACGTAAGGGTGTTGCTGTCCAGTTTGGTCCACAACGAGGTCATGGCGAGATAAGCGATACTGTACATCGCCTTGGAGCCGTCGCCCGCGTCCGACAGGTAGTCGAACCAGAATTCATCTTTACCCTCAGCGTCGAAGGGAATTTCTTTGGCTGTCATCCAATCGCGCGGATCGAGTTTCGCACCGTACGCGGTGTAGAGCAGCATGCCTTTAATACCGCCGAGCAGTTGCTTCCCGAGCAACCACGCTACTGGTTTCTCAAAGTTTCGTTCATTCATGGTGAGCCTCGACTACAGAATATGGTTGGACACTGGGTTTTCGTTTCAAGCAAGCACAGAAGTTCAAGCGAGCACAGAGGCTGGAAACGACCTGGGATCGTTAATCGTCAGTGCTTTGAGGCTGGAAATAAACGGGTGCCAGCGAGGTCTCGTGAGAACTTCAGCCTGTCAAAGCGGCGGCAGAATATTTAGGTTGGGCGGGAAAGTCAATCAAATAATGTCCTTCGAAACGAACCTCCGAGAAATTGCATATATAGCAGAGAGTAAAACCAACAGATCCTGTCTGCTCACAACCGCAACGAAGGAGGATCAGAATGAAAAACCGCGGATTAGGACTCACAACGGCCCTGCTATTGGGTCTAACCTCGTGCACCTCGCCCGGTCCTGCTCCGGGTAATGCGAGCCCGAGCCCAACGGCTTCAACCACACCGACCGTAGCTGCATCACCTACGCCGAGCGCTGCGTCTCCATCGCCCTCGGCGGGTTCGCCGTCACCCGGCCCCGCAGCGCCGGCGACTGCTAGCGTGAAAGGGTCGAACTTCAAGTGGCAGGATGATGCCAGTGGTACACCGGTGACAACGATCAAGGCCGGAGGGACCATCACCTGGACCGTCACCGGCGGCACGCATCAATTGGAACGCGTTGCTGGAACTGCGACGAACGGCTGCGATCAGCTCGACGCTTCGTTTGACTCCGGGAATCTAACGTCTGGACAGACGGTAACCAGGACTTTTAATACGGTCGGGACGTTCGGTTACCGCTGTGGCATTCACCTGGGCGAGCCGAATTGCAAAACGCCGCCGGGAACCGGAGCGATGCCTGGTGTTATTAAGGTCGTGCCGTAGCCGAGCTGCGAATTTCCGGAACGGTTTTGACAGGATTTGCAGAATGGACAAGATGGCTTGGTGGGCCAATCTTGTTAATTCCGCAATCCTGTCTAGTCGTCATTTGATAAACGCCTGTTTCCTGAAGAAGCCGGCGAAGCGCTTCAGGACTGAGGTGGTCATGTAGGGGTGTGTCGTCGAGCCGGGGCCGGCCTGGACGAAGAGATGGCCGTGTTTCTTGAGGAAGTCCTGATAGACCGGACCGCTGCCGTGATCGAAGAAGGCCTGTTGGTTGGTCCACGAGGAGTTGTAAACGAGCGCGTCCACCTGCGACGGCGGTAGGGCCATCGATTGCGGCGTCACGTCGGGAACACTCACCGTGTACATCAATGTCTCCGGCTCGAGGTTACGCACGTCGTTCACGTAACCCTGGAGAGCGCGCTGCACTTGCTCGCGTTTACCCGGTTTCATTACCCAACGCGCCTCGACCTGCCACGCGTTCATCACGTCCGCACCGGGACGAATAAACCCATCGATCATTTCCAGCGTCTGGATCATCATGAAAGGCACAGTTGGCCCATACATATTCAGAAAGTACGAACCATTCTTCGCGAAGAACTCTTTCAAGATTGGCCCTGTCGCGTGTTTCTGAAACGCCTTGCGATTCTTGAAGCCCTCGACGAAGGCGACCTGCTGCGGTCCCGGCATCGGAAACGTGTTGACGCCGGGATCGAGGTTCGGAGTGTGGATCAGGTACATCCACGTGTCGGGCTCTTCCTGTTCGACCTGCGCCGCGAGCGCGCCGAGCGCCGCATAGGCTTTTGCTTCATTGCCGGGAATGATGGACCAAAACGCGTCGACGATATACATGAACCAGGTTCTCCTTTGAGGGCTAGTACGATTTAAGAGCAGCGATGATGCTGTCTGCTGATTTGAACGCCAGCGCCAACAGGGTCAGCGTCGGGTTTGCGGTGCAGACGGTCGGGAAACTTCCGCTTCCAACCACCCACATGTTCTGCACGTCGTGCGAGCGCTGGTTTGCGTCGACAACGGACGTGTAAGGATCGGGACCCATGCGATGCGTGCCGACCACGTGGCCCGCGCCGTAGTAGTGATAGTTCACCCCGCGATACGTGAAGTCGCCCGTACCGCCGACGTTGTTCTTCGTAAACTCCTGCGCGCCCATTTGCTTGTACACCTGCGAACAGACGTACGCGGCCATGCGAAAGCCTTCCATCGTGTAAGGATCGAATCCGTACTCGACCTTCGGCCGCGGAATGCCGAGACCGTCCACGTTGTTGGGTTTGCCCGTCTCCTTATTTATATCGAGCTGGACGCGGTTCTCCTGCAACGGCGTCTGATCGAACATGCAGGCGATGCGAAACTGCCGCGTGAGCACGTTGTTCAACTGCAACGCCAGCGCCGTGCCGCCGAGCCGCTGGTTTTTAGGATTAAGACCCGAGTTGTTCGTGCCGTTGATGAAGTCGAGCGCGGTGGTGTAAGGATCGCCAGTCGCGAAGTTCCAACCCTCGTTTCCGATCTCCATGCGGAACGACGCGCGATATTTACGAAACTCGCCATCACGCAGCGATTCGATACCCGCCGTCGCGAGTGGACCACGATAGCCCCAGAGCGGTTGCGGCGCCAGCGCCCACGTCAGGTACAGCGGATGGTCCATGAGATTGCGTCCGACCTGGTCGCTCTTGTTGGCGATGCCTTTCCAGTTGTTCGACAACAGCAGTAGCTTCGCGTTCTCGATCGCGTGTGCGGCGAGAACGATGATCTTGCCGGTGACGGACTTCGACACTTTCTGCAACTGGCCCTGAGCGTCGCGCGACCATTCGTAATAATCGACGCCCGTCGCATTGTTGTTAGCATCGACGGCGACGTTGTACGCGACTGATTGATAACTCACGGTCACGTTGCCGGTGTCGAGCGCTTTGCCGAGTGTGACGGTCGGATCCCACTTCGCCTGAATCGGACAAATGGGAATACAGTTGGTGTTGCCGGCGCAGACGCGTCGATCGTCGTACGGTTCGGAGTTGCGTCCCGCGGGTGTCGGCGTGACAAAGACGTCGTACATCTGCGGATCCGAGCCGCCGGGCGTGTCGGGCAACGTGCCCGGCACTTGTAGTCCGGAGACGCCCTGGCTGACGGTTTGGTCCACGATGCTCGTCGGGATCGGACCCATCGGATATTCATAGCCCGGGGGATATTCCAACCCGACAACTTCGAGCGGTTCCTGTTGGACCACACTCGCAGCGACGCCGATCTCTTTCTCCGCTTGCGCCCACAACGGCTGCATCTCGTCGTAAGTCACCGGCCAATCAACCGCGTGCTGGTACTTCGTCCACATGCGGATGTCGTTCTCGAGTTCGCGCAACGAAGTGCCGAGCCAGTGCCACGACGTACCGCCGCCGTTGCGTTCGAAGGTGCTCGAAAACTGGAGACCACGGACATCGCCATTTGGCTGCGCCGGCGGGTTTTGCGGCGGTGCGGGATCATCAGGATGCGTTGCGACCCACGATTGCGCCTGTACGAGATAGCTGGTCTCGGGTGTGCCGCCGAGACCGAGAACAGTCGCGCGTGGCGTCGGCAGTGTCGCCGGATCGGGAAGTTTACCGGCCGGATGATCCTGATTGCCGGTGCGTCCTGCCAACGCCGGATACGGAGATTCCGGTGTCTTCGCCAGCGCGAGGTAGAAGTTGTTCATGTACTCTTCGCGGCTGTCAGGCACTGCAAGACCCGCTTCGAGGATGAGCACCTTCTTACCGGCGAGGCCGAGCTGTTTCGCGATCAGGTTGCCGGAAACACCAGCGCCAACGATCACTGCGTCGTATTGCGGAGTAGCGCCGTTGCTCATTGTCCACCTCCCGTGTTAACGCCGAAGTCCGTGAGCGGCCCCGGCGGCTGGCTCCAGTAACCGAATGTGAAAGCACTGAATCCCATCGGGTGCGCCTGGGCCAGGTTCCAAACCAGGCTCTTCGTGTAGGCTTGCGACGAGATCACCTGGTGCAAACCATCCTTCTGGAACGGCGGCGGATACCACGAACCGAGATACCACATCGCAATGATGGCCTGGCAAAGCAATGCCTGGTTCGACGGAGTGGGACTGGATACTTCGAGTAGTTGGTCGGCGATCTGTTGCGCAGTCAGCGGTGGAGTTTGATTGCTGAGAGCGTCGAACGCGCTCATCAGTGCGTCCATCATCGGCTGTCCGACTTGCGCGACTGCGAATTGATAGAAGATGCCGGAGAGGTTCACTGGATCGAGGAACGGCCTGATAAAGCTCGCCTGAAATCCCGTCAGTGCCGCCGACATGTTCGCGAAATCCTGCACGACAGCTTCAGAGGGTGGTGCGGGGGTTGTTGGAGTAGTCATAGTGGGTTTCTTCTTTCTCTACTGCGCCCGTTGCAGGACGTAAGTGAAATCAGACGGCACTGGCGTCGTCATAGTGGCGTTGTTGTGGCACTCGATGCAGTTCGACGAGACATTGGGAACCATTCCCTGGATATAAGTCTCGAGAGTGGTGTTGGCCAAAAAGTTCGGCGCCGGTGTTCCGAGTGGATCACCCGGAGTCGCCTGGCACTGTCCCGTGTTGGTGGGCCACATCGTGCTGATCAACTCGTAGTTCTGCCAGACTGAACTGGAAGAGACGCCGAGCAGAAGCTTCAATGCATCAGCATTGCGTGCCGCAGCGCTTTCGAAAGCAAACTCGTTGCCCTTGAACATATTCATTCGCACCACCTGGCTGTGGAACGCGCTGACCTTCGTCGGATTCCACGGACGCGGGGGCACCTGGTTTGGCGGACACTTGGAAGCGGGACACTTCGGGTCGTAGTAGTTGTACTTTGCTTTTAGCTTTCCACTCGCGACGTCCGCTTCGGATGGCGCGTTGTCGACGTGCTCGAACGTGGACCATAGCCATTGCGATGCCGAAGTGGTCTTGTGGCCGATGTGTAAACCGACGAGTCCCATCATCTTCGTACTGCACGACGCGGGGTACCGCGGATTTTGTGAAGCAGGCGAGTAGACCAAAACGGTTTGCGTGTGGAAGCGGTTCTTGTCGGCTGGGTTGATAACTCTCCACGCGGCCTTGACCATGATCGCGCCTTCAGGACCGTTGAGAACTCCGCACGGGAACTTCACCGCACCCGAAAACACTTTCTGACCAGCCTTTGAGTAGAGCGTGTTTTGCAGGATGTAGTCGAACATCGGTTTGTTCACGAGAATCTCGTAACGGGTGTAGTTGCCGTCCTGATCAATGAGTGGACCAGTGTTGAAGGGCTGGCTGAAAGCCGTCAGCACGGTCGGCGTTTTTCCGACCTGCGTGATGATCTTCATCCCGGGTTTGTAGCTGGCCTTGCACTGCGTCGGTACGCTTGTCGGTCCGTTGTAAGTGGGCTTGGCACCGCCGGGCAGGAAGACGTTATCGACGTTGCGATAGTGTTCCCACACGGTGTCGTTGTCGCCGTTCTGGCCGATCGTCTTGTTGGGATCGCCGTTACCGTCTGGTCCCGGTGGCCAGTTGAGTGCGATGAAGGTGTTCCATGAATAAATGTCGAAGTCGCCCTGGATGGCTAACAGCTTCTGCTCGTTCGTCGGATTGGGTGGCAATGGTCCAAACTGCGCGTCACCCGGAATCTTCGGACTCAGAACGATAGCCGGATCGGCAGGAGGCGCCATCGTTGTTGTTGTGGGCGTCATCATCACCATTGTCACGGCGACAACAGTGAGCAGTATGATCGTTGCGATTTTCTTCATCTCTCCTCCACTTCGAATCAAACGAGGAACGTGCGATAGAGTGGCGCCTGATTGGGCGGATACTCGGGACTCGGATTGAACGGAGATCCGATAGCTTGCTGGAACCGGAAGTGGTTTTCGGGATCGACCGCCTTCTTGATCTGGACCAGCCGCTTGTAATTGTCGCCGTAAAACTCTTTCTGCCAGTTGTGCAGCAGCGGATCGATGTAATTGCAGTAGGCGCCGATCGAGTGCGGAGCCATTTCTTCGCCGAGCTTGTAGGCCCAGTCGACGTTCTGCACCGTTTGATCGGTCGCCGCCCAGATCGCTTTCACTTCCCAAAGGAATCGCGCATCGCGATGCCAGAAGGCAGTTTCTTTTTTATCGACCTCGGTGACTTTGCCGCCCATGTGCGTCCAGACGAGGAGGCTATTCGGCGATGGCGCGCTCGTCATATTGCTCGTCAGTACGTCGATGCATGACGACGTAAACGCTCCCGGCGCCATGAAGCCGGAGCGGATGTAACCGCTCATTCCGCCGACGACTGTGAGCAGGCCGTTGTAGATCTCGAAGTCGGGCAGCGTCATGTCGTAGAGGTTGATAAAGATGTTTGGGAACTTGAGGATCGGAGCGATCAGATCCATGCCTTCGCGGCTGTCGCCGTTAAAGATCGGCGTGAGACCAATGCTGTTGACGGTCGTGTCGGGATGGGCCGGCAGTGCGACTTTTCCCATGTAACCGTAAACGGCGAGTGAGTCGGGCGCTTTCTCGATCCACTCGTTGTAGAAACCAAGAACTTCGTGCGCGTACTCGATCGGATAACGGATCTGACCGCACAGCATGGTCGGCGTATTTGGTTGGTGCACGCGGATCTCGAACGCCACGGCGATCCCGAAG
>DASUPR010000438.1:0-2033 GCA_036281015.1 Pyrinomonadaceae bacterium | reverse complement strand
CCTGAAAACGGTTTCCCTTGTACACCGGCCGCAAGTGCTCCAGCACGCTCTCTTTCAAATCGCGGTTTGCAAAATAATCCGCGGGCACGTTTGCGAGCAGATTGAAAATATCGACAACCGACCGCTCAACCATCTTTCTTGCGACACAAGCCTTGCCACTGTTCTTCAAGACAGCCATCGCCGCCAGGACATCCGTAAAGTGACCCGCAAGTTTCGTCGTTTGCTGAATGCGTTGGGCCACGTGTGTCTTGAGTCCCGCAGCGTTGAGCATCTTGATCTCGAGATAGCGGTTGTAATCGACGTCCATCTGGTTCGAGACGTTGATCCACTTCAGGTTGAAGTGGATACGTGTGGACACGTCAGTCGTGCGCAATATGCGCCGCTGCATCTCGGCGAGATGAAACCCGCGTTCCTTATGTTCGGTGCCAAAGACCGATTGCACGTAGTCGAGAATGAAGATGGGCGCCGTGCGCGGCTGAGTGGATTGCGTTGGCAGGTCGAGCATCGCGCCGCTCATGTCCATGTTAGACGGGCTGAGTGCTCCGTGAATCATGCGCCACCGAAACGAATCCGCTGCGGTGCGCGCATGATCGTCGATGACGCGCAGCATCGTCGCGGTGAGATCTGGAATGTCTGTTCCGTTCTGCAAAACTAACTGACCGGTTGCGCGCGTGATCTCCACAAACAGTTCGAGCGGCGAACGGCTCCCGCGAACACGTTTCGCCAGCAAATGACCGGGACGAAGTTGCGCGCCCGTTCGAATCGCGAGCGCGATTTCGCGATGCCGGCCTGAAGGCTCAACGACAAACTTTCCCTGATCGATGATCGCGACGATGCGGCTGGACCCAAGCTCGAAAAGGTTCTGATCGACTTCGCCAAAGATTGCTTCCGACATGCAGTCGTCGAGATGAACGCCGCCGTGCGAGTGAACAAAATCGTCTTTGTCGTTGTGCTTGAACAGAGGAGTGAAGCCGAGGCCCTTGATGTAGAGATTCGCGTCGGGAAGAAAGCCCGCGCGGCCCGCGCCGAGTGCGGGCGTGACGCCTTCGCCGCCGTAGCGATCGGCGTAAACCGTCACGATCTCCAGTCCGGAAACGTCGTCGTCAGGACTTACAGAACGGAGTGAAAGTTTTGCGATTAGTTGTTCGTGCAGTTCGGGTGTGAGTTGGTTTGTGCGTGGCACGTCGAAGCCGAGCTCGCGCGCGAGATCGAAGTTGCACCAGATGACTTTGCCGGGGAAACGCACCGCGGGAAACTCGGCAACACCAGCTTCGCCGAGTACGTCGAGCGCCACCGTTTTGGGAAAACGGACCGGCGCTGGTTTAGGCAGCTTTAAGGTCGAGCTCATCGAAACGCAGCCGGACAAGATCGTGAATACGCCGCGCGCAGTTCAGGTAGGCGTCCATTCCTTTGCCGATGGGATCGGGAATGTCTGACGCGGCATCGAGACAGTAGGTTTTGTTGGCCACCGCGGGCAACATTTGAATCACAGCCTCGCGGACGGCGTTGGTCATGCAGAAGATACGTTCGGCTCGTTGGGCCATTTCGGGTGTCAGATTGCGTGCGGCGTGCGCTTGCACCGGCACGTCTAACGAGCGCAGCGCGTCGTGTGCTTCACCAGTCAACGGTTCACCCACGCGCGCCGAAACTCCCGCACTCAGCGCGCGGGCGTTAACCGTTTGCAGTTTATCAAGCCGGACGCGCATACGCGCTGCTATTTCGGCGTTGGCAATCGCCGCAGCCATCGGCGACCGGCAGGTGTTGCCGCTACAAACGAACAGGAACAACCGCTCGCGCCGTGCGCCGCGCAGTTTGGCAAACAGACGATCGAGGTGATGCAACGGCGACAGGAACCCGAGTGCGATGGCGATGAAACCGGCACTGACAGTTTGTGCCATCGTGGGCGACGGCTGTCCGTATAAGTATGCCAGAATTGCCGTGGCGGTGAAGCCCGAAAGCATGCTGGAGCCGCAGTGCATCGGCATGCAGAAAGTGTTTTCGCGGCGGTCGAGGAAGATCAACGTGGTGCAGAT
>DASUPR010000437.1:0-5340 GCA_036281015.1 Pyrinomonadaceae bacterium | reverse complement strand
CTCGTTCCAGATGTAAGGAAACAGCGGCCACGTGTAGTTGTAAACCGGCGTGTTGAGAACGTTTGAGTTGGGAAACTTGATCACGCGCCCGGTCGGATGTTCGGTGGAAAGATATTCGCCGCCAAACTCCCACAACGTCGTGTCGAGATAGCCGACGTCGATCACGTCGCCACGCGCAGTGCCGATCTGAATGCGATCGCCGACGCGATACGGCTCGCGCACAAGGATATAGATCCAACCGATAAAACTCGTAATCGGCGTTTGCAACGCGAAGCCGAGAATTAGCGACAGCAAGCCGAGCGAAACTACGGCGGTGTACCAGTTTTGAAAGAGAATCGTGAGAATGAAAAACGCCGTGATGAGCCAAACGACGAGGCGCGAGACACGCTTGAGGTTGTACCTGTAAACAGCATCTTTGACTCTTCCGACAAAATAAACATCGAGTAATCGGAGGACGATCAAACAGCCAATGATTACCGCTACCGCGAGGATCAGTTTAGGCAGGAGCGGGTAGCGTTCCACGATCCATTCAGCTCTTGACTTCAGAAGCTGGTAGACGATCCCCAGTCCGAACAGCAGCGCGACGTGCGTGCCGATGAGCAGCTTGTCACGCGTACGCGTCGGTTGGCGCTTCGCCTTTTCCACCGGCGACGCCTGTTTCAACGCGCGCTGCACGTTCTCGTCCTTCTTTATCTCTTCGACTTTGCTTTCGAGTTCTTCCTTCAATTGAGTTCCTTGAGGCCTTCGATTACGGCGCGTGCAACGGTGGGAATGATTTCACGGTCGTTTGAATGATCGGTGGTAAACGTCGCCAGCACAAACTTCCGGCCGTCAGGGAGTTCGATGTAAGCAACGTCGTGACGCGTGGTGCTGGTCCATCCCGCTTTGGACCAGAGACGAGCGCCGTCGATGCCCTTCAACGCCATGCCCGTAAAGCCGAGGCCCTGGTTGTCGCCGTCGCTGCTCGTGCCGGTGTAATCGCGCTTGAGTAGATCCATCATCATCGCCGTGCGCGCGAGGTTGGCGGCTTTGCCCGTTACGATCTCCATCATCAAACGCGCGGTGGCGTCGGTGGTCAACTTGTTACGGTTCTCGCCCTTTGGCCCGCGCGAAACGCGTTCGCGGCCGTAAGCGTCTTCGCAAAATGTTTTCTGATTGATGTTGATGTTTGCGTAGCCGAGTCCGGAAAAGTAACGATTCACGGCGTTGCGTTTGTACTGCCACTCTTCCATCTCTTTTGCCGGCAACTCGAAACCGGAAGTCGTTTGCGTCAACACGTCGACGACGTATTGCGTGGCTTCGTTTGAAGAATCCACGATCATGTCGCGAATGGCGCGCGTTAGTTCCGGCGTCAACTCGATCTTCTTGTCTTCGAGCCAGCGATGGGCGGCCACGAGATAAAAGAGCTTGACGACGCTCGCGGGATAGATGCGTTCGTTGCCGCGAAAGCTCGCGGTCACGGGGCGTTGTGGATCGCGCAGGTCGATCAACGTGACCGAGAGATGCTTTTCTTCGAGTTTTTTGTTGGCAAAACGTTCCAGCGTGGTTTTAGCCGCACGGTCCAACACGTCCTGCAACGAAGGTTTTGGTTTCTGTTGGGCCAAAGCGGGCAGGGATAAAAGCAAAATCAGGAAGACGGGGATTATTTGTTTGATTCTGATCATGCGCACAATATAATCTGTCACCCCTGTGCAGAACCACACTGACGAAGGCCTGGTCCGAGGTATCCGCCGCTGGGACCTGGTCGCGATCGCAATCAACGGCATCATCGGCGCGGGAATTTTCGGGCTCCCTTCCAAAGTTTATTCGCTAATCGGCGCGTACAGCATCATCGCTTTCGTTGCGTGTGCGCTGGTAGTGGCGCTGATCCTCGTGTGCTTCGCGGAGGTCGCCAGTCGTTTTGACGACACGGGCGGGCCATACCTTTACGCGCGCGAAGCGTTCAATCCGGCGGTCGCGTTTGAGATCGGTTGGTTGATCTGGCTCGCGCGCGTCACGGCTTTCGCGGCGAACTGTAACCTGCTGATCAATTACCTCGCGTACTTCTGGACCTCGGCAATGGACACTTTCTGGCGCGCGGCCGTGATTGTTTTCGTGGTCGCGGTCTTGTGTGCGATCAATGTGCTGGGCATTCGGCAGGCGGCGATCGTGAGCAACGTGTTCACGGTCGGCAAACTCGTGCCGATTTTAATCTTCGTCGGCACGGGATTGTTTTTTCTTAACCCGCAGGCATTCGCGCTTGGGCCGGCTCCCGAGACGGGCGCGTTTTCGCAATCGGTTCTGTTGCTGGTTTACGCGTTTACCGGATTTGAAATGGCGACGATTCCCGCGGGTGAGGTGCGCGATCCACGAAGAAACATGCCGCGCGCGTTGATTATCGCGATCCTCGTCGTCGCCGTGCTCTACATCCTGATTCAGATCGTGTGCGTTGGCACGCTGCCGGGTTTGGCGCAATCACAAAAGCCACTGGCCGATGCGGGCACGCAGTTTTTGGGCACAGCCGGTGGCGCGATCATCTCCGCGGGCGCGATCGTTTCGATTACGGGTAACTTGAACATCCTGATGTTGTCTGGCTCGCGTCTGCCGTTCGCGATGGCGGAACAGAAACAGTTGCCGGCGTTCATCGGCAGTGTGCACCGATCGTTCTTCACGCCTTACATCGCGATTCTGCTCACGGCGGGCTTGATGCTGTTTCTGACGTTGAAGAGTTCGTTTGTGGCGGCGTTGACGATCAGCACGATTGCCCGGCTCGTGACTTATGGCGCGACGTGTCTGGCAGTGCCTGTGTTTCGACGTCGGCCGGACGCCGCGCCGGCTGTCTGGCGGTTGCCGGGCGGGACGATCGTCGCAATGCTGTCGCTCGCGCTGATCGTGTGGCTGTTGCTACACAGCACGTTGCAGGAAGCGAAAATGTCTGTGATAGCCGGCGCAGTCGGTTTGGCGATCTACTTTTCTTACTGGCTCTACTCGCGCTCTTCGTAAACAACGCGGCCATCGACCATCGTCAGCAAGACCTTCACGTTCTCGATCTCTTTCGGATCGATCTTGAAGATGTCGCGCGAGAGCAGCACGAGGTCAGCGAGCTTGCCGGCGGTAATAGTTCCCTTCACGTTCTCCTGAAACTCCGCGTAGGCGGAACCGGCCGTGTAAGCGCGCACGGTTTCCTCGACCGAGATCTTCTGTTCCGGCACCCAGCCTTTTGAGTTCTTGCCGTCGATCGTGCGGCGCGTTACGGCGGCGTAGATCGTCAACATCGGATTGAGTGGTGCGACGGTCCAGTCAGTGCCGAAGGCGAGTGTCACACCGGCGTCGAGCAGTGAACGAAACGCGTAAGTGGTCTTCGCGCGTTCCTTGCCGATGCGTTTCTCGGCCCAGCGTCCATCGTCGATCGCGTGATACGGCTGCATCGACGCGATCACCCTATCGCGTGCGAAACGCGGAATGTCCTGCGGGCGCAGGTGCTGTGCGTGCTCGATGCGAAAACGCCGATCGCGTTTGCCGTTCTCACGTTCGACCTGTTCGAAGATGTTCAGGATCAGATCATTGGCGCGGTCGCCGATCGCGTGAATCATGATCTGCAAACCGGCGCGATCCGCTTCCGTGACGCGTTTGAGCATCGCGCCTTCGGGATACATCTCGTCGCCTGCGATGCCGCTCGTCGACGGATCGTCGCGATAAGGTTCGTAGAAAAGCGCAGTCGTCGATCCAAGACTGCCGTCCGAGAAACCTTTCAAACCGCCGACGCGAAGCATCTCGCTGCCGAAGTGCGCGCGCACGCCCGTTTGGCCCAAACGTTCCCACTGAGGTAACGGCGCGATCGCGTAGATGCGCGTCTTCAGTTCACCGCGATCGAGCAGCGCTTGATAGACGCCGACGTCGGTTCCCGCGGAGACGTCCTGAATACTCGTGACGCCGAGCTTCGCGGCGTAATTCGACGCAGCGCGTGCGGCGGCGAGTTTTTCTTCGAACGTCGCAGGCGGGATGACTTTCCAAACAAAACTCTGCGCTGCGTCTTTGAGCACGCCCGTCGGCTCGCCTGATTTGTCGCGCACGATCACGCCGCCGGGCGGATCGAGTGTTTGGCGAGTAACACCGGCGAGTTTTAGCGCAAGGCTGTTAGCGAGCGCCATGTGACCATCGAGCCGGCTGACGAACACCGGCGTGTCCGGCGTCAAGTTATCGATCAACTCTTTCGTTGGCAGCTTCGCGTCAGACCAGCGCTCGTGATCCCAATCGCCGCCGGTGATCCAACGTCCTTTCGGCAGCTTCTCAGAGAACGCCTTGATGCGCGCGGCAAACTCCTGTGGCGAATCCGCGTCCCGCAGATCGACGCTCGAGAGTTGAAAGCCGCCGCTCATGAAATGTGTATGCGCGTCGTTGAAGCCAGGCAGCAGCAGACGCTTCTTCGCGTCGATCGTGCGCGTGGTTGGACCAGCAAGTTTTTTGATGTCCTTTGTCGAACCGACAGCGGCGATACGGCCCGCGTAGATCGCGACGGCTTCAGCGGTTGGTTGCGTCTTGTCCATCGTGTGGACGGCGGCGTTGATGATGATCGTGTCGGCTACGAGCACGGGTTTGTCAGCGTGAACTGGAAGCGTCATAAAGGTCAGGGTCAGAGCTACAAGAGAAACCAGTAGGGGTGTGGTTTTCATAAGCGGTAGATTGTACACTGTCAATCAACTTCGGCGTGGATCAACTAACCCAAAATCTGGTCGCGATCGTAGGCCGCGAGAACGTACTTTCCAAAGCCGACGAGCTGCTGGTGTACGAGTGCGACGGCTTGCCGCAACACAAACATCGCCCGCGCGCGGTCGTGTTTCCGTCCTCGACTGAAGAGACCGCGGCAATCATGCGCGAACTCGCGCGCGCGCAGGTTCCGTTCACGCCGCGCGGCGCGGGAACCGGACTTTCGGGCGGCGCACTCGCTTTGAATTCGGGTGTGGTGATCGAGTTTGCGCGTATGCGCAAGATACTACGCATCGACGCCGAGAACCGGCTTGCTGTTGTGCAACCGGGCGTGGTGAATCTGCATGTATCGCGCGCGGTGCTGCCTTACGGTTTGTATTACGTGCCCGATCCGTCGAGTCAGCCGAGCTGCACGATTGGCGGCAACATCGCCGAGAGTGCGGGTGGGATTCACTGTTTGAAGTACGGGACGACCACAGATCACGTCGTCGGGTGTCGTGTCGTGTTGGCTGGAGGCGAGATCGTCGATCTCGGATTTGATTCTGCGGGTTACGACTTGCTCGGCGTCTTTATCGGTTCCGAAGGAACCTTTGGTGTTGTGACTGAAGCCACGCTGAAGTTGAGCCAGGTTCCGCCGGCGGTGCGGACGCTGCT
>DASUPR010000436.1:0-7997 GCA_036281015.1 Pyrinomonadaceae bacterium | reverse complement strand
GAAGAACGCGCCGTGCGCCGGCTCGGCAGTCGCAAAGAAATCTCGGTGGACGTGCGACTCCTCGCCGCCACGAATCGCCAACCGCATCAGGCCGTCGAAGAAGGCAAACTGCGCAGCGACCTGTTGTATCGTCTCAACGTTTTCGGTATTCATCTTCCTTCACTCGGCGAACGCAAAGAAGATCTCCCGCTGTTGGCCCAACACCTGGTCACGCAGCTCGCGGAAAAGCACGGACGGCCCGCACGTTTTCTCAGTCGCGCAGCAGTTGAAGCACTTCAGTTTCACAACTGGCCCGGCAACATTCGCGAACTGCGCAACGTGATCGAGCGCGCCGTGATCATCTGCTCCGGCGAACAGATTGAACGCCACCACTTCGCACCGTACCCGATCGAACAACGCGAACGGCTGCGCAACGAAGATACGTTGACCTTGCCCGTCGGCACGCCGCTCGAAGAAGTCGAACGGCAGATGATCATGCGCACGTTACAAAAAACCAAGAACAACAAAACGCGCGCCGCCGAGTTGCTGGGCATCAGTCTCAAGACACTGCACAACAAACTGAATCTTTATCGCGAGCGTGGCGTTCTTCATGACGACGAGTGACGCTTCGGTCCTGCTCTTCTTTATCGACGGACTGGGCATCGGCACACGCGGTCCATTCAACCCTCTCGACAATCTTCCTGACGCCGCGCCGCTCGCAGTCTTCCAAAACGAAACTCCGGAATCGTTTCTTGACGGGATAATCGTGCCGACAGATCCGCGGCTCGGCATCGAAGGGCGTCCGCAGAGTGCTTCGGGCCAAACGACGATCCTCACCGGCATCAACGCGCCCGCGACGATTGGTTATCACAAGCAGGGTTTTCCAAACAAACCGTTGCTCGAAATCATTGAACAGCACTCGATCTTCCGGCAGCTCAGCGAAGCAGGCGTCGAACCGATCACGTTTGCGAATGCTTATACGAGCGGCTTCTTCAGCGAACGTCCACGCTGGATCTCCGCAACCACCGCTGCGGTTGAAGCTGCCGGTCTGCGTTTCCGAACCATGGAAGACGTGAGAAACGGCAACGCCGTTTTCATGGATTACACGAATCGCTTTCTGATCGAACGCGGTGAGGATGTCGCCATCCGCACTGAAAACGAAGCGGCGACTGTGCTCTCAAGCATCGTCGCGCAAAATCGATTCACGCTATACGAGTACTTCATCACGGACAAGGTCGGTCACGCGCAGGACATGGACGCAGCCAGATTGGTTTTGACAAGTCTCGCGCTCTTTTTGCGAGAAACGTTAATAAGACTTGATCTGAAAAGAACTACCGTTATACTCACCAGCGACCACGGCAATATCGAAGACCTGTCGTTACGCAATCACACGCTGCATGCAGTACCAACCATCGTTTGGGGTGCTCAACGTGAGCGAATCGCAGCCCGGATAAAAAATCTCGCCGACATAACCCCTGCCATCGTCTCGTTGCTGACCAACAAATGAACGACAAAAATAACCCACGCGAGATCTTTGGCTGGAAGATGTACGACTGGGCCAACTCCGCTTTCTACACCACTGTCGTCGGCGCGCTGTTCAGCCCGTACATCACGCGGCTGGCCCAAACGGCTGTGGGCGAGAACGGCGTGGTCCTGGATCTTGGCCCACTCGGCGAAGTAACCGCCAAATCGTTGCCGACACTCTGCGTCTCGATCTCTGTCGGGCTACAGGTCTTTCTGCTTCCAATCCTCGGCGCACTCGGCGACTACTCCGATCTGAAAAAGCGTTTGATGGCGCTGTTCTGTTACATCGCCGTCATCGCCAACTGCCTGATGTTTTTCATCACGGACGGCTGGTATCTCTGGGGCGGCGTGCTGTTCATCATCGCCAACGTCTGCTTTGGCGCTTCGATCGTTTTTTACAACGCGTTTTTGCCGGAGATCGCCACCGACGATCAAACCGACAAGGTGTCGAGCCGTGGATTTGCTTACGGCTATCTCGGCGGCGCACTGCTGCTTGTTTTGAACTTTTTGCTCGTGCAGAACGCCGAGTCGCTCGGAATCTCGACCGGTCTCGCGGTGCGGCTGTCGCTTTTGTCCTCGGGTATTTGGTGGGGCGGGTTCGCGCTGATCACTTTTTCGCTGCTGCGCTCACGGCCGCAAAAGAAGAATCTGCCGCCGGGCATGGGTTACGTCCGCGCGGGTTTTGCCGAGATCGGCGCGACGTTCAAGGAACTGCGACGCCTGCCGCTGACGTTGCGCTACCTGATCGCCTACCTGATCTACAACGACGGCATTCAAACCGTGATCTTCGCCTCGAGCGCTTTTCTCGAACAGGAGCTCTTTCCCGGCGGCAATCCTGCATTCCTTTTGAAGATTTTTCTACTCGTACAGTTTGTGGCGGTCGCCGGCGCCCTGCTCTTCGAACGGCTTGCTTACCTGATAAAAACAAAAAACGCGATCATCGTGTCGCTCATAATCTGGGCGGGAGTTGTGATCTACGCATATCGTTTTCTTAACACGGAGGCTGAGGCGTGGGTCATGGCCGGAGTGATCGCCATCATTCTCGGCGGCTCGCAAGCGCTCTCACGCTCGCTGTTCTCGCGGATGATTCCCGCAGGCAAGGAGGCGAGCTTCTTTGGTTTGTACGAGGTTTCCGAACGCGGCACCTCCTGGATGGGGCCGCTACTCTTCAGCATCGTAATCGCGCGCACCGGCTCCTATCGGCAAGCACTGTTGTCGCTGATCTTCTTCTTTGTTGTGGGTTTAATCGTGCTGGCGATTACGAATACGGACAAAGCTACCCAGCAAGCTTCCGTTCTTTCGTCTGAGAATTCTTCGTAACGCACTCCGTCGA
Organism: Pyrinomonadaceae bacterium; assembly: GCA_036281015.1. Classification (GTDB taxonomy): domain Bacteria; phylum Acidobacteriota; class Blastocatellia; order Pyrinomonadales; family Pyrinomonadaceae; genus PSRF01. The sequence continues at coordinate 5,161 of DASUPR010000436.1, read as the reverse complement.
ACAGAAACTCGCGAGGCCCGAGCCCAGGTGCAACGCACGCTCGGCAGGGATCCACGTACCGCAACTATCGCAGCGCACGAGTTTGTTTTTCGAAGGCGAACGCTGCTGGTTCGCAGTCGTCACGGTGCCTTCAGTCGCGACGTTGAGCGATTCAACAACCTTGCGGATTAGCTTGAGGTAAGGCCGGACACGGGAATAGATCAGCACGAAAGCGATGCTAACCAGCGCGGCAATTATCAGGTACTTCAACTAGCTTCGTCTCTCATCACCTGATCTGTTGTTGCCGCCAGCGCCAACGTACGGCGCATCGGTAGCACGTCTGCGAGGCATCGGATCGGTCGCGCGACGCCGAGGTTGGGATTCCCTCGTGCGTCGATCAAGACTCCCCGGAGGCAAGCCACGGCCATGGACTGCCTCTTCCAGGATGCGGGTAATCTCCTGCGAGAGTGTGCGATGTTCGGCGGCAGCACGGCGGCGAAGCGATTCCTTCAGATGATTCGGAACATATGCGCCGATGAAGACCCCTTTGCGATTAGCCATCTAACGTCACCCTCACTAGCCATTGTCGGGATTTACCCTGCAAATACTGAACAGGTCTGTAAGCCGAATTCTGTACTCCGAAAATTCGGAGTGGCGATCATTCATCTAGTCCAGCCGTTGCCGGCTGGCTCCAGCGACCTACCCGGAGGTCGTAGCCGATTAAGGCTTCGGGCGGGCAGCCCTGTTGACGCCTCCCTATTTGGTCTTGCACTGCGAGGAGTTTGCCTGGCCGCGTATGTCACCACACGCGCCGGTGCGCTCTTACATTAAGCCCTTGCGGGCCGCACCATTTCACCCATCACTCTTTGAAATCCGAGGATTTTGAAGAGCTGGTTTGTTTTCTGTTGCACTTGTCGTCGCCCGGCAGTCTTTCGACCGCCAAACGCCCCGCCGTTAGCGGGCTCGCTGCCCTGTAGTGTTCGGACTTTCCTCTCCCGGCATTGCCGGCAGCAACCGCCCGACCTGTTCTTCTTGCAAGGCGGGGCGATTATAGCAAACGGGTGTTCAAACCGGTATAGCACTAATCAGCCAAAAAATTTGAACCCGACACGGAGGTTGTTTGCCCATGCTGGTGGCAGGAAAACAGCAACGGAGATCGACGTAAGTGCGTGAGATAGTGCGATTGCATACAAATTTGGCTGTTTTTGGTAGATCATGGACCAAATTGTCCCACCCGCGAGCGTGAGCACAAACAAGAGCGGGTTTGGCAGATGTACGAGGGCAAACAGGAACGCCGTCAGGGCCACACTCTTCCAGCCTGGTCCAAAGACGACCTGCGCGCGGCGGTTCAAGTAACCCTGTAAGACGTACTGCTGAAACAAGGCCCACAGTGGGACCAGCAAGAATCGCCAACGTCCCGGCTCTCGCGGTTGATACTGGCCGGAGAAAATGATGATCGCTACAACGGCGGCGATTGTGGGTAGGACCAGCAGTTTGGCGGCTCCGGCGAAGTTGTCGGTTCGGAAGCCGAGGTCACGCGCGCTCTCGCCGTAAACGCGATGTGAAAAGAACATTAACGCCAACGCAAATGCGACTGGAATCGCGAGCACGATCTTGTTCGCGCCGAGAAACGCGAGCACGACCCATTCGGCGATCAAGCACGAAATGACGACAGACACGATCTCCCACGCCGCCAGCGCACGGCTGCTGATCTCGTTCGTGTTCATCTTCGTGTCCACGTTCCGTCTCCGTTTACTGCAAAGCGAATCGGATTGCCTAACAATTGCAGAGTGATCTGCTCGCCGTTTCGGTGCAGCGCGTACACGCGTGCTTCGTGATCTCCCGGCGGCAAGTCGGAAACCGGGAAGTTGTAACCGTGCCACTCATCTTTGGCCCAACCGGCGGCGGCGACGTCTGGCCGCGAAAGTTGGGCCACCTGTGTCGCGTAGAGTTTGTCGTCGATGAAGAGTTGCACTTCCAGGCGATCCCACGGCGAGGCATAGTTCACGGCCCAGCCGGCGATGGATTTCGTTTCGACGACGCTCTCGCCCCAACCCTGCAGCGTCGGTGGAAAGGCGTTTACATAAGCGACGACGGCGATCGTGCCGACCAACACGATTTCGAGAATCGACTTGCCGATGAGTAGATTGACAAGCTTCGAGCGGCGCTGCTTCATGCTAGTTTTCGATTACGCGCGGAAGCATATTTGGTGGAAACAGTTCCGGCCAGCGCGTTTTGAACTCGTCACGCACGATCTCCTCGACTTCGTCTGCGCTCGCGGCGGCGAGGCAGCGCTCGGCGACGGTTCGTGCTTCTGTTGTTTCGATCTGCGCCAGGACGGATCGCACGCGCGGGATCATCGCGGGTGTCATGCTCAAGTCCGTCGCGCCGAGGCCGGCCAGGAGAACGGCGTATGCCGGCGTCGAAGCCATTTCACCGCAAACGATCACCGGAATTTGGGCGTCGCTGCCGGCTTGCAGCGTGCGTTTGATGCCGTAAAGCACGGAGGGATGCAGCGTGCGAAACCAGCTCGCGACCTGATCGTTGCCGCGATCGACGGCGAGCGTGTATTGGACCAGATCGTTGGTGCCGAGTTCAAAGAAATCAAGCTCGGTGGCGATCTTCTCGGCGGTTAAAACCGCCGACGGCACTTCGATCATCGCGCCGATTGGCACTTCGGCAAAACTTTCTTTGCGTGCTGTTAGACTCTCGACTTCTTCCGCGATCAGCTTCTTCGCTGCTTTGACGTCTGCGAGATCCGCGACCATCGGGATCACGAGGCTCAACTTTCCGATGGCTGCTGCTTTGAGAATCGCACGCACCTGGGTGCGCATCACGTCCTTGTTTCGTAAGGCGAAACGTACGGCGCGCAGGCCGAGCGCAGGGTTGCGTTCGTGTTCGCCCGTGTCGTTTCCGATCTCGCCGCCGACGTCAAACAGCCGCACGATCGCGCCGTCGGTTCCCGCGGCTTCGGCGAGTGCTTTGTAAGCTTCGTACTGCTCGTGTTCGGAATTCATCAGTCCGGGGCGCGACAAGAGAAACTCCGAACGAAACAGGCCGACGCCACAGGCGCCAAACTTCTTCACTGCCTGAAACTCGGCGGGCAGCTCGACGTTTGCGCGCAATGCGATGCGCACGTTGTCGCGCGTCGTGACTGGCCCGCTTTCGATTGTCTCCGCGGGTTCGCTTTCGCGGTGTGGTGTGGTGAATTCGTATTGTCCGACTGTTTCCCGCGCCGGGTGCAAGATCACTTCGCCGTGACGCGCGTCGACGATGATCTGATCTCCGGTGCGGGTGCGGTGATAAAAGTCACGCAGTCCAACGACGGCTGTTAGGCCCAAACCACGCGCAATGATCGCCATGTGCGAAGTCCAGCCGCCGGAATCCGTGGCGATGGCTTTTACGTGATTCAGATCGAGTTCGGCTACCGTCGAGGGAAGCAAATCGAGAGCGACGATTACGGCGTCTTCCTGCAGGTTCGGATATTTCAGACCTTCGCCTGTGAGGTTGGCGAGCAACCTTTGGATCACGTCTTCAATGTCTGACCCGCGTTCGCGCAAGTACTCGTCGTTCATCTGCGCGTAGATCGACAACAGACGATCGCCCACGACCTTCGTGGCCCACTCCGCATTCGAATGTTCGCGCACGATGAAGTCCTCGACGTCGCGCGTGAGTTTTGCGTCTTCGAGAAAAAGCAGGTGCGCGTCGAAGATGTAGGCGTGACCGCGGCCCAGTTCTTTTTCCGCGCGCTGTTTGATCGCTTCGAGCTGGCGTCGCGACAGTCTCACTGCCGCGCGAAAACGTCGCCGCTCGCGTTCGAGATCGGCGTCGCCAATCTCCGCGCGGTAAACGTCACGCGCGCCTTTCTGCAAACGCAACACGCGGCCGAGCACCACGCCGTCAGAAACGCCGAGGCCCTGACAACGCAGTTCCTCTTTGACCGCCACAGACGGCCGCGGTTGGACTTGCTCGTTCTCGTCAAAGGCGCGTGCAAAGAGGCCGACGATCGTCTCGAGCGCTTCCTGCTCGTCGTCGCCTGTCGCGACGAGTTTCAAACGAGTGCCGTAACTCGCGGCCAGGGTCAGGATGCTGAGGATCGATTTCGCGTCTGCTTCGAGACCGCCTTCCGGACGCTGCAGTGTGAGTTTGCTTTTGAATCTGCTCGCCACGCGTACGAGGTTGGCGGCAGCGCGAGCGTGAAGACCGAGACGACTGGTTACCTCGAGTGTGCGTTCGGCCACGTTCAGTCGGCTCCGGATTTGCCTGGAGGCGCGAGCAAGGCGCTGGCGAGATAGATTCCCTGGCGACCCTGATCGCGAATCTTCGGCGCGATCTCCGCGAGTGACTCTTCGCCGGCGGAGGTCGCGAGCTTGATCACCATCGGCAGGTTTACGCCGGTGACGACCTCGATCACGCCCTCTTCGAGAAACATCGACGCGATGTTCGTCGGCGTGCCGCCGAACATGTCCGTCAACAACAACACGCCTGCGCCTTGGGAGACGCGCGTGATGGCGCGCTGCACTTCGTCGCGGGCGGCGTCGACGTCGTCGTGCCAGCCGATCGAAACCGCGGCGATATGCGAGATTGGACCAACAATCATCTCGGCCGCCGCGAGCAACTCACCCGCAAGGTGACCGTGCGTAACGATCACGCCCGCGATCTTCTTTGCTTCAGGTTGCGGAGTACTCATAGGTCGAGTCTGAAAAATCCACCGACTTCGTCGGTGGGATTGTTCGTTTTACCGGGGCCTGTAGTAGGCCGGATCTGAATGTACCACCGACTTCGTCGGTGGGATTGTTCGTTTTACCGTGGCCCGTTGTAGGCCGGATCTGAAAGTACCACCGACTCCGTCGGTGGGATTGTTCGTTCAACCTGGTCCGTTGTAGGCCGAGTCTGAACGTACCACCGACTTCGTCGGTGGGATTGTTCGTTCAACCTGGTCCGTTGTAGGCCGAGTCTGAACGTACCACCGACTCCGTCGGTGGGATGTCCGTTTTACCGTGCCCGTTGTAGGCCGGGTCTGAAAGTACCACCGACTTCGTCGGTGGGATTGCTCGTTCCCCCGGCTCGGAGTAGGCCGGGTATGAAGGTACCACCGACTTCGTCGGTGGGATTGCTCGTTCCCCCGGCTCGGAGTAGGCCGGATCTGAAAGTACCACCGACTCCGTCGGTGGGATTGTTC
>DASUPR010000435.1:0-10335 GCA_036281015.1 Pyrinomonadaceae bacterium | reverse complement strand
AGGATGCTACTGTCATTCGGGTTTCTTGTGTTGGCTCGCCTTTGCGGCGGCGTTGATCTACGATCCGACTTTCAACTGCTTCATGTACTCGACGAACGCCTTGGCTTGTAGTAAGCGGCCGTGTCCGAAGGTTGTTGGAACGAACTCCCGGCCGACGCTACGGCCAGCATTCCCAACACCAAAGCAATCGTCACCATCCCTGTTATCGCTTTTAACTTCATCATCATGAGATCACCTTTCCGCGGCCGTGGAGCAACCAGCACTATCGCCATCATGGCTCTTACCGGGAGCCATGATGCTATCCCTCGCTTCGGGTTCGTGTTACTGGCAATTCTGACAGTGTTGAGAAGACTGGATGGACAGTACGATAGCCGCAAAACCAGCACGAAAGAGCGCAAAAAATCATGTCTAAGAACCTCATCACCGTTGATGGAAATGAGGCCGCTGCCTCTGTGGCTTTCCGGCTAAGCGAAGCGATTGCCATCTTTCCGATCACGCCAAGCTCACCAATGGCCGAGCTTTGTGATGAATGGGCCAGCCGCGGAAAAACTAATCTTTGGGGAGTCGCGCCGCAGATCGCCGAGATGCAATCGGAAGGGGGCGCGGCGGGCGCGTTACACGGCGCCGTGCAAGCGGGGGCGCAGGCAACTACCTTCACCGCCTCTCAGGGCCTGCTCCTGATGATCCCAAACATGTACAAGATTGCGGGTGAGTTGTCGCCGTTCACGATGCACGTGACTGCCAGGACCCTGGCGACGCACGCTCTTTCGATCTTCGGCGATCACTCCGACGTGATGGCGTGCCGGCAAACCGGATTCGCGTTCCTCTGCGCCAACTCCGTTCAGGAAGCACATGACATGGCCGCTATTGCACACGCCGCTACACTCGAGTCGCGCATTCCCTTCCTTCATTTCTTCGACGGCTTTCGCACGTCGCACGAGGTTGCAAAGATCGAAGAGCTCAGCGATGACGATTTACGCAGTCTCATTTCCGAAGCATCCATTTACGACCATCGCGAACGAGCACTCACGCCGGATCGGCCAGTGCTGCGGGGCACCGCTCAAAATCCGGACGTGTTTTTCCAGGCACGTGAGGCCGCGAACAATTACTACGACGCAACGCCGGGAATCGTCGATCGACTAATGGCGAAACTCGCGGAGAGGACCGGGCGGCACTACGGTTTGTTCGAATACGTAGGCCATCCGGAGGCTGAACGTGTCATCGTAGTCATGGGCTCCGGCGCGGAAACCGTGCATGAAACGGTTGAATATCTGGCTCGTCGCGATGAAAGAGTCGGCCTGGTTAAGGTGCGTCTGTATCGTCCGTTTCTCCGGAAGGCGTTTATCGCCGCTCTACCGAAGAGCACCACGAGCATCGCAGTACTCGACCGGACGAAAGAGCCTGGCGCGCCGGGAGATCCGCTCTATCTCGACGTCGTCACGGCTCTTGCTGAAGCGCACGCGGAAGGCGAGTCGCAGTTCAAGACTGAACCAAACGTGATAGCCGGGCGCTATGGATTGTCGTCGAAGGAGTTTACGCCGGCGATGGTGAAGGCAGTCTTCGACGAACTGAAGAGCCCGGCTCCGCGGCGTCACTTCACGATTGGCATCATCGACGACGTTACGCACACGTCGCTGGCGTGGGATCCTTCCTTTCGCACGGAAGGTGATGACGTGTCGACGTCATTGTTCTACGGTCTTGGCGCTGACGGCACAGTCGGCGCGAATAAGAACTCGATCAAGATCATCGGCCACGAGACCGATCGATTTGTGCAGGGCTACTTTGTTTACGACTCAAAGAAATCCGGCGCGATCACGGTTTCACATCTGCGCACGAGTCCGCGGCCCATACGTTCGGCTTATCTGCTTGACCGCGCCGGTTTCGTTGCGTGTCATCAGTTTGAGTTTGTAGACAAGATCGATGTGCTTGAATACGCCGCTCCCGGCGCTGTTTTCCTGCTGAACGCGTCCGGTGACGCAGGCGCCGTTTGGGATCGTCTGCCGCGCGAGATGCAGGAGCAGATGATCCAAAAGCGAATTCGTTTCTTCGTGATCGACGCTTATGCGCTGGCAAAAGCAGCCGGCATGGGCGGGCGCATTAACACGATCATGCAGACTTGCTTCTTTGGAATTTCCGGTATTCTCCCGCGTGACGAAGCCATCGCGCACATCAAGAAATCGATCGAGAAAACCTACGGTAAACGCGGGCCTGAGGTTGTGCGCCGCAACTGCGAGGTTGTGGACCAGGCGCTGGCGCACCTCAACGAGGTTCCGGTGCCGGGGACGATCTCGGCGACGAAGTCGCGGCCGCCGCTTGTCTCGGAACGCGCGCCTGATTTCGTGCAGAAAGTCAGCGCCGTGATGATGGCGGGCAAGGGAGACCTGCTGCCCGTGAGTGCTTTTCCTGTCGATGGCACTTGGCCGGTCGCCACGGCCAAGTGGGAAAAACGCAATCTCGCGCTCGAGATTCCCGTGTGGGATTCAAAGGTTTGTATTCAGTGCAACCAGTGCGCGCTCGTGTGTCCGCATGCGGCAATACGCGCGAAAGTTTATGACGACTCGACGCTCGCCGGCGCACCTGAAACGTTCAAGTCGACTGCTTACAGAGGCGCTGAATACAAAGGAAAGATGTTTACGATTCAGGTCGCGCCTGAAGACTGCACCGGTTGCAATCTCTGCGTTAACGTCTGTCCTGCGAAAGACAGGACCAATCCAAAGCACAAGGCGATCAACATGGAACCTCAGGCGCCGTTGCGCGAGGCCGAACGTTCCAACTACGACTTCTTTCTTAACCTGCCTGAACTCGATCGCGCAGATGTCGTGCGGCTGGACCACAAAGGTTCGCAGTTTCTCGAACCGTTGTTTGAATATTCAGGCGCCTGTGCCGGTTGCGGCGAGACTCCTTACCTGAAGCTACTCACACAACTGTTTGGCGATCGACTGCTGATCGCGAACGCCACGGGCTGCTCGTCGATCTACGGCGGAAATCTCCCGACCACGCCGTACACGACGAACCGCGACGGCAGAGGACCGGCGTGGTCCAACTCTCTATTTGAAGACAACGCCGAATTCGGCTTTGGTTTTCGTCTCGCGCTTGACGCGCATATCGCGGCCGTACGCGTGCTCTTGCAACACCTCGCCCCGACAATCGGAGAAACACTCGCCACTGAACTACTCGAAGCCGACCAGGAAGCAGAGGCAGGAATCGCCGCCCAACGCGAAAGAGTCAACGTTTTGCGAAGCAAGCTGGCGGGCATTCAATCAGCCGAAGCGCGCCGCCTGGAAACACTGGCGGATTACCTGGTCAAGAAGAGCGTCTGGCTCGTTGGCGGCGACGGTTGGGCCTACGACATCGGTTACGGTGGACTCGATCACGTGCTCGCAAACCGCCGCGACGTCAACGTGCTCGTGCTCGACACGGAAGTTTACTCAAACACCGGCGGTCAGCAATCGAAGGCAACGCCTCTTGGCGCCGCAGCGAAGTTTGCCTCCGCCGGAAAGCCGGTCGGGAAAAAAGATCTGGGCCTGTTGGCAAACATGTACGGGCACGTCTACGTAGCCCGCGTTGCTTTTGGCGCGAAGATGCAGCAGACGGTGCAGGCATTTCGTGAGGCTGAAGCTTATTGCGGACCGTCGCTGATCATAGCCTACAGTCATTGCATTGCGCATGGTTATGACATGGCCCAGGGCGCAGCACAACAGAAACTCGCCGTTGAATCCGGAGTCTGGCCGCTTTACCGGTTCGATCCGCGCCGGATTGCTAAAGGAGAAGCGCCGCTCGATCTCGACTATGGCCCACCTAAAGCCAAAGTCGCCGATTACATGCGCAACGAATCGCGCTTTCGCATGATCGAACGCGCCGATCCGGTGCGCTTCAAACATTTTCTCGAAGACGCACAAGCGGCCGCGGAACGGCGTTACTCCGTCTACCAGCAGCTTGCGGGAATCAAAGTACCCGCTTTCGAGACACGAGACGGGAATGGAAACCGCGATGGAGAGGAGAACAAATGAATCTCGCTACCACTTACCTCGGAATTCCTTTGCGCAACCCGCTGGTCGTCGGCTCGAGCCCGCTGACTGACAACCTGGACACAGTCAAACAACTGGAAGATGCGGGAGCGGCTGCGTTGGTCCTGCCGTCGCTGTATGAAGAAGAGATCACGTGCGAACAGTTGTCTGATTTCTTTTCTTCCGAGACCTACGGCGACTCATTTCCGGAAGCTTCGAGTTACTTACCTGAGCCAGATTCAGCTCCGGGGCCGCATGAATATCTCGAGCACCTGCGTCGCGTTAAGGAGGCTGTCAACATTCCCGTGATTGCCTCGCTCAACGGCAGCACTCCCGGCGGCTGGCTATCTCACGCGTCTCTCATGGAGCAGGCGGGCGCCGACGCGATCGAACTTCATCTCTATCGCGCGGCCAGCGATCCGTCGTTCAACTCGGCCCAGGTTGAGAATCAAATGCTGCAGGTGATTTGTGAGGTCAAAGGAGAACTGGGCATTCCCGTTGCGGTGAAACTCTCGCCGCTCTTCACTGCCTTTGCAAACTTCGCTTTGCAGGTGGACGCGGCGGGGGCGGACGGGATCGTTCTCTTCACACGGTTTCATAAAATCGACTTTGATGTGCTGGAGCTTGAAGTAAAGCGCCACGTTGAACTCTCAACTTCGGCGGAGCTCGATCTGCGTTTGCGCGGAACGGCTGTTTTGTCAGGACGCGTGAAGGCTTCGCTCGCAATCACCGGCGGTGTTCACACTGCCCTCGACGTCATTAAGTCAACGATGGCCGGTGCTCATGCAGTGCAAATCGTTTCCGCTCTGATGCGCGGCGGTCCGCGTTATCTCCTCACGTTGCGCCGCGAACTGGAAGCGTGGATGATCGCAAATGAATGGAGCTCGCTGACGGAGATGCGAGGAAACATGAGTTTCCAGAAGATTCCCAATCCTGCTATTTACGAACGCGAAACTTTCCGGCGAATGTTTCAATAACCTTCGGAGAAGACTGCCATGCTACCCGGACCCGGTTTTTCACTCATTGAAAGCGTGCTGCATCCCACGGATTTTTCAGAAGGCAGCCGCGTCGCTTTTCACCATGCACTCAAAGTCGCGATGCTGACCAGATCCAGACTCACGCTGCTACACGTGGCCAGCGATGAAAATTCGGCGTGGTCCCACTTTCCCGGTATACGCGAGACGCTTGAACGGTGGGGAGCTTTACCGAAAGGCAGCGACAAAGCTGCGGTGGCGAAGCTTGGTGTGGAAGCTCGCAAGGTTGTCGCTAGCGAAGGTGAGCCGGTGGACATGGTCGTCAATTATTTAGGCAAGCATCCCGCCGATTTGATCGTGTTGGCGACGAGTCAGCGCGAGGGCAGCGTTCGTTGGCTGGGTAAGTCTGTGTCAGAGCCGGTCGTGCGCAAAGCGGGCGAGATGACACTCTTGATTCCCGGCAATGTGGCGGGCTTTGTTTCTGCTGAAGACGGATCGGTGAGTTTGACCAAGATTCTTATTCCGGTGGCCCTATCGCCGCACTCTGCGCCCGCTGTGAACATCGCCGCTCGCCTGGTTCAGAAGCTGGACTGCCCGGAGGGAACTTTCGTCCTTGTGCACGTCGGTAATTCAAACACGATGCCGGCGCTGCGCCTTCCTGAAGTACCGGGCTGGACGTGGGAGAAAGAGTTGCGCAGCGGCGAGGTCATCAAAAACATTGTCGACACCGCGAGAGATCACGAAGTCGATCTGATGGTGATGTCCACTGACGGCCGTAACGGTTTTCTCGACGGCCTGCGTGGCAGTCACAGTGAGCGAGTCTTGCGCCACGGCGCCGCGCCGCTACTCACCGTCCCCGTCGGCTCGCGCGTTTCGCGTTTCCTGACATAGGCCACAAGAGGCACAAGAAGTGAGAACCTGCGCCTACCTTCGCCGGCCCAATAACCAGGTCGGCGGCTGTAATGTGCGACAGCCAACACGGATCTGGTCACCCGAGACTGTAAAGAGTAGTTCATTATAAGTTTGTTGTCGGGGAACGCTCTTTTTGTACGGCAGCGAGGGCTGTGGACCAAAGCCTCTCATGTAGTTGCTCGGATTTCGCGATCGCTTCATCCACCTTGCCCGGCTGAACCCCCTGGATCCGGACGTCGACCTTCGAAGCGCGAGCTCGCCAGTCCGAAGGTAAACGCAAGCATGAACGCCAGCAGGCCCAGCGTTCCCCCAACCATGCTGCCCAGGTTCGATTCCTTCTCTTGCAAAGTGCCGTGCCGGCGAGATTGCGCGAAACGATAACCCGCCTCGACGGTCAGTAGGGCGATCGCAACAGTCAACGGGAGGATGGTCCAAAGCGGAAAAGGATCTAGCAGTCCGGATTGCATGTCAGTTCACAAGCTTGCTCAGTAACAACGCGATGATGATGGTTGACGTGATCGTAACGAGGCCGGGCAACATGAAACTGTGATTGAGCAGGTACTTTCCAATCCTCGTGGTCCCCGTCTGATCGAAAGAGACAGCAGCGAGCAACGTTCCGTACGTCGGCAGGAAAAAGATTCCGTTAGCGGCAGGATAGAGCGCGGCCAACGTGGCCGCTGGTAACTTCAGCGCGACACCAACAGGCATCAGAATCGCAACCGTAGCAGCCTGGCTGAAGAGCATCGTCGACAGCACAAACATTCCGATCGCAAACGTCCACGGATAAACCTCCAGCACACTCGCGATGCCGCCGACGATGAAGCTGCGATTGCCTTCGAAAAACGACGAGCCCAGCCACGAAATTCCGAGTATGCAGATGATAGCCGTGATACCACTGCGCATGATCGTGCCTTTCAACGCCGCTTCGGGAGACGCTTTGAAGACGACCATGATCAGTCCGGCAATCGCGATCATGACGATCATGATCGCCATACCCATGCTTACCTGATCGGTGTCCACCACACCTTCGCTAACAACCTGGTAGGCCGGTCGCAGGTTCGGAAAGATCCCGATCAGCACCACCATCACGATGCCCAGCAGGAAAAGCAACATCGAACCACGAGCGCGAAACAGATTCTGTCCGGCCGCAGCCGTTGCCGCTTGCGCGAGCTTTAGCTCACCGGCTGCGAGTCGTTTCTGATAAACGGGATCGTCGTCCAGATCTTTTCCACGCCACGCGACCGACAACGATCCGATCACGACACCGAGAAATGTCGATGGGATTGTGATCGCCAGGAGTCGCGGCAACGAGATTCCCTGCACGAGTAAGAACCCGAGCATCGCCACAGTCGCGGCAGAGATCGGCGACGCGATTACCCCCTGGAACCCCGCGATGACGCTGATTGAAAGCGGACGCTCCGGCCTGACTTTTCCGTTACGCGAAACTTCGGCGATCACCGGCAGCAGCGCGTAGATCACGTGCGCCGTGCCTGAAGCCAGCACGAGTATGTACGTCACGATCGGAGCAACGAACGTGATCCACTGCGGCCGCTTGCGCATCACTTTTTCCGCGATTGACACGAGATAGTCGAGCCCGCCCGCGGCCTGCATCGTCGCGAGCGCGGTAATGACTGCGATGATCATTCCCAAGACTGCCTGCGGTGGACCACCGGGCGGAAGTCCGAGGAGAAACACGAACACGAACAGCCCAACACCCGCGAGCGCACCCAACGCAATGCCGCCCAGACGTGCGCCAATAACAATGCACGCCAGCAAGATGAGCAGCTCGATCCAGATCATGAACGCGACTCTTCAGTAGGTAGTGAACAGCTTTTGAATTTCCGCGTTGGAACGTGACTTCAATAGCGCGAGCGACAAGAGCAGCCGCGCCTTTTGCGGATTGAGCTCATCCGACGCGACAAATCCCAGCTCGTCGTCATTGACTTCTACGTTCCTGCCAACCGCGCCCGTCGCTACGCGTGAACTCCTGACAACAATCACGCCTTTCTTCGCAGCGTTCGCGGCGGCGTCGAGCGATGCTTTGTTCATGTTGCCGTTCCCGACGCCCGCGATCACGATTCCTTTCGCGCCATTCGCAACCGACGCGTCGATCAGATCAGGCGACATGTCGGCACACGCGAAAATGATGTCGACACGCGGCAGCTTGCTCACGTCGGTGACGTCAAATTCGCTCGCGCTCGTGTGTTTCCATTCGGGCTTGTTGTAGAAATCGTTCTTGCCGTAATTCGCCACGCCCACCACACCACGCAGCGGCGACATGAACGTCTGCACCGCAGTGGTGCTGGTTTTCGTCAACGAGTGCGCCGCATGAATCCAGTCGTTCATCACGACGAGAACGCCGCGTCCGCGCGCCTGAGGATCGATGGCCACGCCGACGGCGTTGTACAAATTCAATGGACCATCAGCGCTAACCGCGGTCGAAGGGCGCATCGAGCCCACCATCACGACCGGTTTGTCTCCCTTCACCACCAGGTTGAGGAAAAACGCAGTCTCTTCCATCGTGTCGGTGCCGTGGGTGATAACAAAGCCGTCCACGTCGTTCTGTTTCATAAGCGCGTTAATACGCTTCGCCAGCTTGAGCATGATCTCGAACGACATGTCTTGCGAGCCGACGTTCGAAATCTGCTCGCCTTTGATGTTCGCCATGTCCTTGATACCCGGAACGGCGGCGATCATGGCGTCGATGGTGACGGCGCCCGACGTGTACGCGGCTTGTGTTCCGGTTGCGGCCGCGCCCGCGATGGTGCCGCCGGTGGCGAGTATGACCACGTTTGGTTTCTTTTGCTGCGCGAGCGCCGATTGCCACGCTGCAAGAGCAATAAGCAGCGCGAATGCGATACGAATTCGAGTTTGATAGATCATCGTTATTCTCCGTCAATACGTTTTCAGGCCCACCGCGCGAAACCGATCGCAAACGCGTGCTACCAGCTCGGGCGCGGGCGGCTGCACATCGTTGAGTCTGTAATCAAGGCCCAGCTTCTCCCATTTGAAACGCCCCATTTGATGGAACGGCAGCACGTCGACTCGCTCGATGTTTCCGAGGTCCGCGACAAACGCCGCGAGCTGATCGATATCGTTTTGATCGTCAGTCAGCGACGGCACCAACACGTAACGCAACCACACACGTTTGCCGCGTTGGGCCAACCGGCGGGCAAAGTCCAGAGTTGGACCAATATTCTTTCCCGTCAGGTACAGATGATGTGACGGGTCCCATGTTTTGATGTCGAGCAGCACGACGTCGATTTGTTCCAGCTCTTCATCTGACAGGCGTTCGCCGAGATATCCGTTGGTGTCGAGCGCCGTGTGAATTCCCATTGCCTTCGCGGCAGACATGAGCCTGACTACGAAGCGGTCCTGCATCAGCGGTTCGCCGCCACTCAACGTAAACCCACCCGACATGATCTTGAGACCGTGTCCATACTTGCGAAGTTCCGCAACTGCGCGCTCGAGCGGAACCGCCATTCCGTTCATCATGTTCCACGTGTCGGGGTTGTGGCAGTAGAGACACCGCAACTGACATCCCGAGGTCCAAGCCACTAGTCGAATACCAGGACCATCGATCGCCGAGCCCGTGGTGAATGAATGCAAGAAGCCCATATCGCCCGTTCTCAGCGCCTGGTTGACCACCGATTCCGAAACGTCCCTGCTCAGCCCCGTCCGAAGCTCGAACGGACTGTTTGCCTCCAGCGGCACTTGCTGCACTACGTCCAACTGACTCATTACTACGCCCCATGAAACGTTCGATTGATCACGTCCATCTGTTGCTCGCGCGTCAGCCTCACGAAGTTCACCGCGTAGCCGGAAACGCGGATCGTGAGGCTTGGGTATTTGTCCGGATGCTCCATCGCATCGATCAGCATCTCGCGATTGAGCACGTTGACGTTCATGTGATAGCCAGTAGCGCTGAAGAATGCGTCGAGCATGCTGCGCAGGTTTGTCACTCGATCTTCCATAGAGCGCCCGAGACCTTCCGGTACCAACGATGACGTAAGCGAGATGCCATCGGCTGCATCGCGATAAGGAATCTTCGCGACCGAAGCGGCCGACGCGTGTATGCCGTGAACGTCGCGGCCGTGCATCGGGTTGGCGCCGGGGGCGAACGGCTCGCCGTGCCGGCGTCCATCGGGCGTGTTGCCGGTGTTCTTGCCGTACACGACGTTCGACGTGATGGTGAGCACTGATTGCGTGTGATAAGCGTGCCGGTAAGTCGGGTACTTTCGCAGCTTGGTCATGAACGTGCTCACGAGCCACGCGGCAAACTGGTCCACACGATTATCGTTGTTGCCAAACTTCGGAAACTCGCCTTCAGTTTCGTAGTCAGTAATCAGACCAGTCTCGTCGCGAACGACGCGAACCTTCGCGTAGCGGATCGCCGAAAGACTGTCGGCGACGACTGACAACCCCGCGATACCAAACGCCAT